>CAZPQA010000003.1:0-75205 GCA_964588535.1 uncultured Desulfobacteraceae bacterium | reverse complement strand
TGAAAACTGACACGTTTTCAGGGGGTTACGGCAACACACAACATAATGCACGAATCTTAGCAATAGCAGCGGCCTCTCGCAAATATCCTTCACTGGTGTTGAGAATTACCACGCCTAAAGGAGTATCCGGATATGACTATTTTTACTGACCTTATCAGTAACGTGGCATTGCTCCTTGCATTGAGCATCCTCTATAGTTTCCTGACCCGCATCTGGAAGCGAGGAGAGATACCGGGCCAGATTCTTGCTGGTATTCTCTTTGGTGGGGTCGCTGTGGCCGGGATGATGCAGCCTTTTAATTATGCGCCAGGCGTTATCTTCGATGGTCGCTCAATGGTGGTTAGCATGGCAGGTCTATTTGGTGGTCCTGTCACTGCCGCTATTTCAACGCTAATTGCAGGAGGTTATCGTCTTGGGCTTGGCGGAACCGGAGCCTTGACAGGATTCGGCGTTATCTTCACCTCGGCGGCCCTCGGTGTAGGCTATCACTATTTGCGTCGCAAAAACCCTGATGTGACAAAACCGTCATACCTCTTTGCCTTTGGTGTCATTGTACATATATCTATGCTTCTGTGGATGCTGACACTGCCATGGCCCCTTGCATTTGAAGTCCTCAATAAAATATCAATACCGGTGATGTTGATATTTCCATTAGGTACCCTCTTTTTAGGGACACTGCTCGCAGACCAGGAAGGACGCAATTATGCACAGGCGGCGTTGCGGGAGAGCGAAGAGAAATACAGGGAGTTATCTGATTCATTGCCTCAAATCGTTTTTGAAACAGATGAAAAAGGTAATTTAACTTTCACAAATCGCGTGGCTTTTGATATTTTAGGTTACACAAGAGAAGATTTTGAAAAGGGGCTGAATGCACTTCAGATGTTAATACCTGAAGATCACGAACGGGCTCTCAAGAACATTCAGAGGGTTTTGAAAGGCGAAAAATTGGGAGGTACTGAATACACAGCGCTGACGAAGGACGGCCGCAGATATCCTGCGATGGTATACTCCACTCCCATTATTAGTGCAGGGCAATCTGTTGGTACGCGAGGAATCATAGCTGATCTCACCGAGGCCAAGCGGGCACAAAAGGCACTGCTGAATAAGAGCTATTTCCTTCAGAAAGCGCAAGAGATTGGAAAAATAGGCACCTGGGAACTGGACATCAAGAAAAACGAACTGCTATGGACGGATGAGACTTACAGAATATTTGGACTTCCCATCGGAACGAAACTCACTTATGAAACCTTCTTGAATTGCGTTCATCCTGATGACAGGGAATACGTCGATAAAGAATGGAAAGAGGCGTTTGATAAGAAGCCCTATGATATAGAACATCGCTTGTTAGTTGATGGTGACGTGAAATGGGTAAGGGAAAAGGCCGAACTTCAATTCAATGAAAAGGATGAATGTGTTAGCGGGACGGGTTTTGCTCAGGACATCACCGACCGTAAGCAGGCTGAGGAAGTGCTACGGGAGAGTAGAGAAACCCTTCGGACATCTCATTTGAATTTGAAAAGCCTTTTAGAAAATACGGACGACTATATCCTTATCAGTGACGACAAAGGTTCACCTATACTGTTCAATTCCTCCTACGCACGAATCATTAAGGAGCTTCTTGGTATCCACATGAAACCGGGTCTGAAACCACACAAACTGCTACCGGGCAAAGACATGGTTGACTTCTGGGACGAATTGCATCGTCGGGTATTAAGGGGTGAGAAATTCAGGACAGAGTATGGCCAAGAATTTCCTAACGGAGACATAAGGCACTTTGAGATCTCCTTTACCCCCATTATCGAAAATGGAGAAATAAAAGGCTTTTCAGAACTTACACGAGATATTACTGGAAAAAAACGGGCAGAGGATGTGCTGCGGGAGTCAGAAAGGCAGTTGAGCATCAGAAATCGGATCGCAGACATCTTTCTCACCACTCCCGACGACCAAATGTATGGAGAAGTGCTCCAAGTTGTCTTAGAGGCCATGGAGAGCCCGTACGGGACCTTCGCATATATTGACGAGAATGGAGACAGGCTCGTTCCCTCCATGACCAGAGATATCTGGGATGAATGCAAGATACCGGACAAGGGTATCTTTTTTCCCCGTGACACATGGGGTAACGCCCTGTGGGCAAGAGCCCTCAGAGAGAAAAAGAGTTTTTCTTCCAACGGGCCTTTCAACATTCCCGATGGTCATATGCCGATACGCACGGCCTTGGCTACCCCTATCATTCACAAAGGGGAGTCCATAGGTAATCTCATGGTTGGCGACAAACCCACGGACTATTCCAAAAAGGACATAGATCTCTTAGAAGCCATCGCTGATCGTATAGCGCCTATTCTGCACGTCAGATTGCTGAATGAAAGACATGAAACGGAGCACAAACGCGCCGAGGAAGAAAAAGTTGAATTGGAATCCCAGCTCCATCGCGCCCAGAAAATGGAGGCTATGGGTCTTATGGCAGGAGGTATTGCACATGACCTGAATAACATCCTCTCAGGGATTGTGAGCTATCCTGAACTGCTTCTGATGGATATACCCGAAGACAACCCCATGTGGAAACCCATAAAGACAATACAGGAGTCAGGCATGCGGGCTGCAGATGTGGTAGAAGATTTAATGACCATCGCCAGGGGGGTGGCAACCAGCAAGGAAATCATGAACTTTAATACTGTGGTCGAGGAATACCTTAACTCAACTGAACACAGGAATTTGGTTTCAATTCGCCCTTCTGTCACCTTTAAAACCCAGTTTGACTCTGATTTGTTGAACGTAAACGCTTCTCCGACCCACATGAAGAAGATCCTGATGAATCTGGTTGCAAATGCCTCGGAGGCTATTGAGGGCAGCGGGACGGTCATCATATCCACCATGGACCAGTACCTGGATGAACCTCTGAGAGGCTATGAAGATGTGGTCACGGGTGAATATGTTACGCTCACGGTATCAGACGATGGTCTGGGTATTTCCCAGCAGGACCTTGAGAGGATCTTCGAGCCCTTCTATACCAAGAAGGTAATGGACAGAAGTGGTACGGGTTTGGGTCTGGCGGTTGTTTGGAACACGGTTCAAGACCATAAGGGGTACATCAACGTAAGAACCAGCGAGAAAGGCACGGTATTTGAACTTTACTTCCCGACGACCAGGGAGCAAGTGGCTGACGAGGGGGAACAGGTCCCTTTGGATGACTATCTCGGGCACGGAGAGAAAATCCTGGTGGTTGATGATGAAGAAAGACAGAGGGAGATTGCAAGCGGGATATTAAACAGGCTGGGTTATACCGCTGAAACTGTCTCAAGCGGAGAAGAGGCCATTGAATATGTGAAAGAACATCCCGTAGATCTCATTGTCCTCGATATGGTCATGCCCAAAGGGATCAACGGCCGGAAAACCTATGAGGGGATCATAAAGATCCGCCCCGGGCAGAAGGCGATCATAGCAAGTGGGTATGCCAAAACAAGAGAAGTGGACATGGCCCAGGAACTGGGTGCAGGCAAGTACATAAAAAAGCCTTACACTTTGTCAAAAGTTGGGGTTGCTGTTAAGGAAGAATTAGAGAAATAGCGGGACTCGTGCCGTTACCCCCAACGCGGAGCTGCCTATATTATCCTTGCCGCAAGCCATTTTTTCAGAACGCAACAATTCATCTTCCAGCCTTGCGAAATTCTGTCGGATGTGCGACGCTACACAGTGCACGTTGTCGAGTAGACCGGGGCCTCCCGTGGCTACAGGCTGAAGTTTGTTTTCTCCGTTTGCCGCCTGGTTTCCCTGCGGTGCCACTTTATCTCAGCCATACCTTCGGTTGTTCCCCGGTCCCTCACAAAACCGGACAAGCGGATTTCCCATACATCTGGCTCTTCGGTTAATCGTTCAGAGAGCCTCCGTTACGTCCCCTATTACATTATCCAGTTCTGGATTATCAGGCACAGAAATAGGAGGTCTCAATGCCGCCAGGCCCGGGCCAGCAAAGCCCCCAAGCCCGGGCCAGCAAAGCCCCCAAGCTTTATGACGCCACCTTTAAAAAAGGAGGAGAGAGAAAATGAAGAATATCACAAATTACATGATTTCCTTTTGTATCTGTATAATAGCGTTATGCTTTCTATCTGTATCGGTGGCAGATGCAAATGAAATAATCGTAAACAGCTATTACGGCAAATATGACGCAAACAAGAAAAGGGCCGGATTTCCATCAGAAAGTCTAGAAGGCCCTGTGACTGAGAAATGGATTACACCGAAACCGAAAAGAAACTATCATATAGGCGTATTGTTTCCGCATCTGAAAGATTCTTACTGGGTTGCTGCGAATTACGGAATTATCACTCATGCAAAAGAGTTAGGGGTGAAAATAACACTGCATACGGCAGGAGCATATATCAAGTTTGGCGACCAGAGAGAACAGCTGAGGTCACTTGCGAAGAAGACAAAGGCAGACGGTATTATACTTGTTTCTGTTGACTATACAAAAATGGACAGATTTGTAGCGGAAGTAACTGATTCGGGGGTGCCAGTCATTGAATTGATCAATGACATTACCGCACCTGCAATAAAAGCAAAGGCTCTTGTGTCCTTTTTTGAAATGGGATACAAAGCGGGCGAATTTGTTGTAAAAGACTCTGGCGGTAAGGATATCAGGGTTGCTTTCTTCCCTGGCCCACGGAAATCGGGATGGGCGCCTGAAACTTACGAGGGATTTATGTCTGCTGTGTCGGAACATAAAAAAACCGGTCATAAAATTACTGTTCTTGAACCGTCTTATGGTGATACCCGTCCTGATGTTCAGTCAATGCGTCTGAAACATTGTTTGGACAATCCTAAAAATGCTGAAATTGATTATATCGTCGGTTGCGCTGTGGCAGCAGTTGAAGCTATTAGATATCTGAGTAAGAACCGAGAGAAGCATCCCAAAGCCAGAATTGTTTCAACATACATTACAATTACTGCCTATGAACAGATAAAGAAAGGGAATATAATGGCCTCACCTTCTGATCAGACTACATTTCAATGCATAATGGCGTTGGACATGATGGTGAGACTTCTTAACGGTGAACAGCCTGGAAAAGATTTCCCATTTCGTTCCGGTCCGGTTATTCCAGTTATTACGAAAGATAATGTTGGTGAATACAGTTATGAATATCTTTTCGGAGACAAAAATTTTGCTCCTGTAGTTCATGGAATGACAAAATAAATATAATAACCTGAGAAATAAAAATGGATATAACCCATCAATGAACCATACAGTTAACGGATTAATATAATAGACTCAATTCATTGTATTGATCTGGTAGCTTTCACCGATTTTGGCTGGTGCGGTGTACGAGATTTCTGTATCATTGTTCCGTTGAGCCTGGAGCTCGGGAGCCTGAAATGGGGGGAGTTTGACGCCTATTTTTCCGGCTCAGCATGCAGAAGGATGCCGATTCAATTCTTCCTTTTGAAAGCTGAAAGGCACACCTCCGAATCGTCACCATTTACGATCTCTGCAAAACGGGGAAAACCTTGAAAACCAAACAAACCGGTCCTGCTGAGAAAACGACATATTAAGTCGACGGTATTCATAGAGATGGTGGCACTATCTGCTATCTCTCTCAACCCATCGAACAGCATAAAAGACTGTAATATCAATAGTATATGCTCAAACTATTTCACTTCAATATGTTTAGGGCCTGATACGCTATTACGGATAGACCCGAGTTTTGCCTCACCTCAACATCTTGTAACAACCCAGAATCTTCGACCTTCATATTTTCTCTTGAATGTAGCACGCTTTTTCCATTATAAAATTACCAGAATTATAGCTCATTCGATTAGGCGTTTTGATTCCGACAAATACAACGTCCTTTCTTCATGATAGAGCGCTTAGAGCCCTTTGGTGTTTGAACTGATTGTGGGGAAAAGGTGAGTGCCAGCCAGTTTCGCATAAACCCTCCACGTGCAGGGCTTCCGTTTCGTGCAGACATACCCATGCCGCAGGTGACAGATGAAAAGAACGCAAAAACCGCTCCAGACCCTTCTGATCAAGCCGGCAGGACCTGACTGCAACATGGCGTGCACCTACTGTTTCTACCTGGAAAAGGCCTCGCTTTTTCCTGAAAGCCCGCGCCATCGCATGTCACAAGACGTGCTGGAGGAGGTGGTTCGCCAGGCCATGAAACAGTCCGGGAGCCAAATTAATTTCATCTGGCAGGGGGGAGAACCCATGTTGATGGGACTCGAATTCTATCGGAAATGCGTTGATTTCCAGCAACGCTTCGGTCGTGGACAGACCGTGGGAAACGGACTGCAGACCAACGGCCTGCTAATGGACGCCAAATGGGTTCGTTTCCTGAAATCCTACAACTGGCTCGTAGGATTGTCCCTGGACGGACCGCAACATGTACACGACCATTATCGCAGGACCCGGGGCGGCGCTGGCACATGGAAAAAGGTAACGGCCAGTGCCGAGAGAATGCTCGCCGCCGATCTGGCTGTCAACGCCCTCATTGTTGTGAACGATTACTCTGTTCAATTTCCGGACGAGATTTACGCGTTTCACAAGAGCCTTGGTTTATCCCACATGCAATTCATCCCTTGCGTGGAACCGGATAAGGACGATCCATCCCGTGTTCTCGGCTTTTCCGTCCCTGCTGAAGGGTACGGGCGTTTTCTCTGCCGGCTCTTCGATCTGTGGATGGACGATTTTTCGGGCCTTCAGCCTGCCATATCCGTACGGTTGTTTGAATCACTGTTTCATGCTTATATGGGCTACCCTCCACCTGAATGTACCCTGCTCGATGTGTGCGGAACCTATGTGGTGGTGGAACATAACGGTGATGTCTTTTCCTGTGACTTCTTTGTCCATCCCGCGTGGCGCCTCGGCAATGTGAAAGACTCGAGACTGTCGGAAATGTTGAACGCCGAGAGGCAATGTGTTTTCGGCCGAAGAAAAGCGAACCTGCCCGACCAATGCAATGGCTGCCGCTGGCTTTCCCTTTGCAGGGGGGGGTGCCCAAAGGATCGGCTCCCGGGACAGGCGGGGAAGGCTCCGAACCACCTGTGTTCGGCATTCCGGATGTTCTTCGAATACTCGGACGAAAGGTTTCGCAGGCTCGCGAAAAGGTGGGAAAGCCAGTACCCGTATTCTGCTATGCAGGCAGAAGATCGAACAGGAGGGCGGCCCCCTGACTTCAAGGTTGGCGGCAAGGTCGGCAGAAACCGACCCTGCCCCTGTGGAAGCGGGAAGAAATACAAGAGGTGTTGTGGTGCATAAGTAAAGAAATCCTTGCATCAACCTGTTATTGTTGCGTAGAGTGATCTTATGGCTCGACGTTTTGCGGAGTTCCCATTGCGAGATTGGTTAGATTGTGTGGGTGTGCAGTCAAGAGGTCCGGCAGTACTCCCAAGAAAGGAGCAGGGCAATGAAAGATAGGACGCGGCGCGAATTCCTGAAAGACGGTTTGGCGGTCACAGCCGGGGTTGTGGCCTCCGGTGTGCTGGGCAACACCGGAAACGTTAGTGCAAGGTCTGCGGATGAGGGCAAAACGTCTTCACCCTTGGAAACCACCATGAAGAAGCGTCGCAATATCGTGTTGATCATCACGGACCAGCAGCGGCAGGCCCAGCACTGGCCGACCGGATGGATCGAGGCACACATGCCCACCATGGCCCGCCTGCAGAACCATGGTGTGACCTTTACGAACAATTTTACGGCTGCAACCGCCTGCTGTCCGAGTCGCGCGACTTTCCTTACCGGTGTTTATCCCAGTGTGCACGGCGTCGAGAACACCCCGCCGGATCCCCCCTTGGGGTCTGACATTACGAACATGTTCAAGCTTGCAGAGCAGGCCGGGTACGAGGTCGCCTACAAAGGGAAGATGCACCTGTTCACACCGCAAGGCACCCCGTCTCCGGACAATTTCTCGAGTTACGACATCAAGTGGGCCTCCGACAACTACCGCGCCAACCGATGGAATCCGCCGGACTGCGCCTTGGACCCCGGCGGCGACGTCTGGATCTCCGGGGGGTGGCCGAACAACGATGGCCGCTTTGTGAGTGGCGTGCCGGACACATTCAACCGCATGACACCCGCTGTGGGTGGAGGCGAGACGATTTTGCAGTATCTGGACAACTATGACCCGAAAACGGACAAGCCATTTCTCCTGGTGTGCTCCTTCGGCAACCCCCACGACATTTCCGTGTGGCCTGATCAGGACAAATGGGGCTATGACAAGGCGAATTATGCGAAACTCAAGGAAATCGGCCTCCCAACCAACTACAATGATGACCTGAAAGAAAAACCTGTCGGCCAGAAGGAATTCCAGAAACTTACCGACAAGACAGACCCCTGCCCCACCACACAGGACCGCGTCGAATACTGCCGCTTCTACGCGTACCTCCACACCGTGGTGGACAGGCATATCACAGCCGTGCTGGACAAGCTGGACAAGAAGGGGCTCACCGACGACACCATCATCTTCCGTTTCGCAGACCACGGGGAGCAGGGCTGGTCCCACCAGATGATACAAAAGGGGTTGACCAGTTACCAGGAGACCATTAACGTGCCCTTGATCATCTCCAACCCGAAGCTCTTCCCCAAGGGGACTACCACGTCATCCTTTGCCAGTCTGGTCGACCTTGTTCCCACCATCGCGGAAATAACCGGCGCCGCTTCCCGCGCGGACCTGATGCGCATGGGCATCTGCGGCAAGTCCCTTGTACCCGTCATGCAGGACCCGAACGTCCGTGTCCGGGACAACATCATGTTCTACTCAGAGGATTTCCAGTTTTTCTTCAACGAGTACCTGGGGAAGAAGAATACCTTTGAGACCATCCCGGGCAAAATCCGCAGCATTCGCTTCGAGGACTGGATGTATGCCGTGTACTTCACTGATAAAGGCACCCGGATCCAGTATGAGATGTACAATCTGACCGACGATCCGGGGGAGATGACCAACCTGGCGTGGGGATCGCGTAAACAGGCGAACCTTTCCCGGATGCAGGAACTGCACGACATGCTGACGGCTGAACTAGAGACCTACAAGGCTTTGCCTGATGGATTTCAGTGGCCGGCAAAGGCAGGAACGGAATCCGTATAGGTTGAATGCAGCAATTTTTGGTCAGCTGCGCCAACCGTTGACGAGCAATTTCAACAGGTCCTTGACGCATTTGCCAGCCTTCATGTGCCGGGATCGGACTACCCCATGTGCAAATGAAGTCTTCTATTGCAACAATACGCCAGCCGTATTAGGCGACGTCAAGCATCAATAGGCCCCATCTTTTTGCCGCCTTTGAAAAGTCCCATAACGGTGGTTGTAACTGCTATCTCTCTCAGGTGTGTCACCGCTAAAAATAACTGCAATATCAATATCCTATGTCAAAAATGTTTCAGTGCTAAATGCTTTTGAAAATTCAGATTTTCAGAGGTTTTGACAAAAACTAGTCTTATGGCTATTCTCAATGTGTTTGTATTGCGAAACGATCCGCTTTTCACTGGATATGTAAAAGAAATATGTCAGATCTCTTTAACGTCCTGCTTTCTGCATAAACTTCATTAGGTTTCATTTTGAAGGGAAGTTTCGACTATTCGATCCGAATCGATAATCGGTATAAATTGTATTATTCTTTTTCCATCTTAAAACTGTTTAGATAGGTTACAAGATTAATATTTTTGTTTTTCAGGTTCAGTTTTTCCCTGATATGTTCACGGTGTCGGCTAACGGTTGCAACTGCAATTCCTCTCAACTGTGCAATATCTTTTGTTGAAAATCCGTTTTTAATGTAATTGCATATTTGGATTTCCACTGGTGACAGGCTTACAAATTCTTTTGATATTGCATTAGTGAATGGGGAAGTAACCTCTTCAAGGTTTTTTTTAAGCAACTTTAAAACTGAAGCATCATTATAATTTGCATTTGTTTCAAGAATAGAAAACATTGGCATGATAATTTTATCAACATTTGCCTGCACTCTCGTTGCTATTTCTCTTTTTTCTTCATGTACTTTTTTTAAAACTTCTTTTAGAGCAATATTTTTATTTTCTAAGGCAATCTTTTCAATTCCAAGTTCTTCTTCCGCCCTGATACGTTTAACAGCTTTACTGATACGTTCTGCGAGAGCATTGATTAAGAACCTTTCTTCTTTTAAGAATGGCCCTTCATCAAACACAGGCATATCTTTTGTGTATGCAATTTCGATAAGGCCTATTCTCTGATGTTCAATTTTTATTTCGGCAATTTGTTTCCATGGCATATCTTTATAATTATCAGTTTTAAACTCTTCGATGTTTAATATGATTTTTGCGCAGGTTATCCCTGGATACTGCCATGCAGCTGGAAGCAGATCAACAATCCCTTGTAAAATTTTCTTATAATCACTGTTACGCTTCTCTATAATGTTAGACACACCATAAAGACAGCCAAGTTCTTTTATTCTCTCCTTCAGGGTATCCTCTAATTTGATTTTCTTATATGCGTTCCCAACCTGGCAGGCTATTGTATCTATTAATATTCGTTCTTCTTTTAGAAATGGCCCCTCATCCATAACTGGCCTTTTTTTTTGGTAGTAAACTTCTATGCACCCAACTTTTTGACTTCCATTAAAAATGTTAGCGGATTGTTTCCATCTTGATGGTTTAAAACCAGCAGAAACATATTCCTGCCCCCTAAAGGTTATCCTTGCACAGGCGATATCGGGATATTGCCATGCAGGGGGAAGATAACCAACAATTTCATTAAAAATTTCCTCTAATGGTTTTTCATGCTAAAGATATCCGTCCATACACCGAACTACAGTGCTGTTTATGCAAGAGATTTCGATCAGACGGCTTTGTTCTACAGCCTTGTTAAAATAAAACTGGCAAGCCTGTTGAGCTTTGTAATTGACCTTGTCGAAGTCAAAAATGCCACACCGGAATTATACCAAAAAAAATCCGTCATCAAAAACGACCAGATACTGCTGGTAAAGGAGGCACAGGAAAATGAAGCCGGCGAGCTGATCCGCTATGTGTATAAAATCAGACAGGACAGCAGCTTTCTGTCGTTTGATGAGGGGATTGATAATCTTTCAGTGAACAACGAAAAAAAGCATATCAGAAAATACCGGAATTCAGAGCATCATGCACTTCTGATAGGCTGGTTACAGGATGAAGTCGTGGGATATCTGGCCTTCAGATCTAATATGTGGCAAAGACTTCGAAGTGCAGGAAAATTTGCCTTATCTGTTTCAAAAAAGTACTGGGGGTTGGGGATTGGCAGCCACATAATGGGGGCATTGCTGGATTGGGCCAGAAAATCAAAAGCAATAAAAACCATTGAACTTCGTGTCAGCCCCGATAATAAACGCGCCATTGCAGTTTACAGGAAACTGGGGTTCACTCCAAAACGATCCTTATTATGGGGGCCATTTGATTATATCGTTATGAAACTTACCCTGCCTTGAGCATCCCTGAAAATTGCTTGGTAAAACCTGAAAGTTCTTTAAAATAGCATTCTACAGCATTTTACAAAGGGACATCCAGATTATTCAAACCCTTCGCAAAATGAATTTACATTGAGCCCAAGAACAGCATGGTTGTATCCGCCTTCAAGGATTGCAAACCGCCTGCCCTGGCAAAGCCGCTCGGCTGTTTGTTTCATCATGCGGCCCAGTTCCCTGTAATCCTCTGTGGAAAGAAGACCTCCCCAGTCTTCAATTCCATGATCAAACCCTGCAGATGCCGCCAGAATATCTGCATCGGTCAAATTGTCCATGACGCTTTCGACCTCCCTCAAATAATTTATCCTGTCTACTGAGTCAGGATTAAGAATCGTGACCTTAAATCCGTCTTTCCTGTTTTCCAGTATGTTTATATTACCGTCTCCGGTGTGAAAATCAAAATCCAGGATAAAGGCAGTCTGAATTTTTTCTTCGGAATATAGTTTGAGCAGGCTGATGGCCATATTGTTGAAATCACAGAATCCCCAGCATGAATTGGCTGAGGCATGATGCCCCGGTGGCCGGATCACGGCAAAGCCTGGGGTTCCTTTATAAGCGGTTTGGGCCGCTTTAATGGCACCTCCGGCTGCCAGTGCCGCCAATTCGTATCGAAGGGGATTGAATTTAATAATATTTAATTGACCCTTACCGTGAGCCCTCAATATATCCGTATCTGAAGCCGGTTCTGGCTTTTTAATGTGATACATGTCCGGCTTGGATTTAATAACCGCCATAATCCCTTCCAGGCGGCCCGGAAGAGCTGCAGGATCATCTGCATAGTCTGAATTATAATATTGTTCATGAAAAATGATATGAATGCTCATGAGAAAAACCTTTTGAATCGCTGGCGTTTTGATATACGAAATCTGGGGACAATACTAACTTCCTATACATTCTGACTAAAACAGTATCATGTCCCCGGAAATCCCCATTGTGTCCCCTTATTTTTCTAAAACTTATTCCTTTGTGTATAATAATGCATCGTTTGACTTTGGTTGGTTTTATAGTAAACATTTACTCTTATTAAAAGGTTGTGTCAATTATCGATCCCAAAAAGTTTACAATGCTCGACTTTAATAAGAAAAATGTCATTTATGCTTACGTTCAGAGGAAAGAGCGAAAGAAATGGGCATTCGAAAATACATTGAGAAACCCAACAAAAGAGAGTCCCTGGCAAGATCGGTTAGGCAAGTTTTGGATGGGAAATAGTTCACAGAATCGAGCCCGGATGGTGGGACTATCTTACGGCGCTCTCAATTTCCTGAATGTGCCGAAACCTGTTGGTGTCCATTTATACATCAGGTGGCTAACGTGCTGACATATTGCTCAATACATGAACGCAGAATCCCAAAAAGAACTCTGCTTTTTCTAAGGAGGATGAAAGACAAAAGGAGTTTGTCTGATCGTCAAGATTCCAACAGAATGATTCAGTGGCTTCCTGAAATGCCGTTGTTTTCTTGTGGCAGCCCATCCTTTTTATTTTTCAAGGCTGCAAAGAAAAGATCCACGCACACCCGAGAAGCCTGTAGGTTAAGTGCCATCCAACTTTCATTTTTAATTTTAACCTTTGTGGGGTTTAATCCCGCACCTGGTTTATTTGTCAGTGTTAAAGTTGACCCATGGCACTCAGGGGGAGTTTATGCTAAACCGGCCCTCATGTCAAGACCGATTTTCACGAAATTGAAGCTACCGGAATACTCATGTGATATTCATTGTATCAATCAAATAAAAGCCCTCAAAGGGGTGTAATTCATGGCTGTCGGAGGAAAATAATGGATTCTCACTTGGGTTGCACCACCTCATAGTAAAGATTTGAGGTCATGCCTGCAAACAAAACTGCGCCGGGGCAGGGTGTTACCAGCTTTTTTTTCCACTCTGAACCGATGATGTTGAAAAGTTCCAGACAGGCAGAACAGACATGGGCGGTTTTCCCAAGAGAGTAGGGGATCGGTTCTCCATCTTCAAGAAAATATTCAGGCTCTATGAAGTTGGCATGATTGGCGCAATGGGTGATGAAAAGTTCTTCATAGCTCTTGACGTGGATGCCCATGATCTTCAGCCAGCGGCCATTACGCCCTTTCTCTTCGTTATCAATCTTATCCCACGCATCCGGCTTTGAGGCTTGATAGCTTTCGCGATCCAGAAGGGCCAGCTGCTTCGATTGGTCTGGAAATTTGCGGCAGCGGAACTTGGAGTCTCGAATGAGGGCGTCTTCCACCAGGCCCCATGAGGCCAGATTCCGGGAGCTGACGATCAGGGTTTGACCGGAATATGGGGATGTCCTGTACCAGGAGAGCTGCCTTTTACAGAGGATATAATTTTCCCAGGCATGGGGCGGTACATAGCCCAGATCAACTTTTTTTGAAAGGGGGACACATACCGCCTTATTGGCCTCGTGCATCAAGATCCCCTTTTGATCGGCCATGATCTTTACACGGTCAAAGAGCGCTGCATCCATCCAATATATGTATTTCATGAATTTGCCGATGATGTCTCCTCCTGTACTGGCTTTTCGGTTCTGGGTTCACGTGTTTTCCGGGTCTTTCTGACCTTCCGCTCCTTTTCAGGCTTTTCAGCCTTTTCATTCTGGAGGGACGCTTCCACCAGGAAGCTGATAAGGCCCTTCAAACGATGAGATAAGCGAAAGAAGGCGATCATTTTCTTCCGGGATCCTGAGACCCAGGCGAAAGTAGTTTTTTTCAAGCCCCGGGAAATTCCGGCAGTCCCGGATGTACACGCCATTGGCCAATAGATGGGCCAGCAGGTGGTCCAGGTTATCGGTTTTGAGCCATTGGCATAAAATGTAGTTGACGGAAGGCGGAAACGGGAGGATGCCATCCATATCTTTGAGGGCACTAAAAACCCTTTCCTTTTCCCCATTGATGGCAAGCCGGCTTTTTTCATCATAATCAGTGCACTCTGAGAGAAGCGATGCCACCCGATCGGCGATTCCATTGATGGCCCAGGGTTCTTTGGCGCGTTTCATTCGGGAGATGACGTTCTCGTGCCCCACTATTCCGCCAAGACGAAGACCGGCCACGGCGTAGAACTTTGTGAGTGAGTTGAGTACCAGAACATTGCTTTTAGGTTTTTCCGTGAGAAGACTTCTCTTTTTCCAATCATCAAGGAATTGCACAAAAGCCTCATCAACGATAAACCATTTTTCAGGAAATTGGTCGGCCAGTTCCAGGACCAGGTTTTTTTCAAACAAGTTGCCCGTGGGGTTGTTGGGTCTCGCGATCCAGAGAGCGTCAACATCCCTCAGCATCCCGATCAGATCTTCTTTTCGAGGGAGCGCGAAACCATTGTGGGGTGAGAGGGGGCACCGAATCACTTGGGCTCCTGCCAAAAGCGATGCCCGTTCATAGTCGTGAAATGAAGGGGTTATGATAGCGGCCCGCTGATATCCGATCACTCTGGCGACGAGATAGATCAATTCAGTGGAACCGTTCCCAGCCAGGAAATTATGAAGGGACACCCCGCAGACAGACTGATAGTACCGGGCTACGCCATCCCCGCTCACACTGGGGTATTGCTCGATGGTTTCAAACAATTCCGGCCATTTTTCTTCTATGATGGGGGGCGGCCCAAAAAAATTAAGATTGACGCTGAAGTCCAGAACCCGTCTCTCGGCAACGTCCAGCCGCTGCATGTCGGTTTTGGGGACCCCGCCGTGCATATATTCTGAATTCGATTTGATGGTCATGGGTAAATTTCCTTATTATTTTTTCATCATCTGATTGATTGTTTTGAGAGCCCGGGATGCTCTGGATGCCGTTTGACTCCCGGAATCTGCTTTTCGAAGGACCGATTGGAAAGCGGTTTTAGCGGAAGCGAGCTGATCCAGTTCCCAGGCGGCGTATCCGAGCCGCAGGCTGTTAATCCCTCCCTGGTCGTCAAGTTGTGCCGCTTTCTGAAATGCTGCCATTCCCTTTGCGAAATCCCGTTGTTTGATATACATCCGACCCAGGCGGGAGAATCGTTTGGCTGTGGGTGCTAGCTTTGCGGCCTGGGTCGCGGCGGCGATGGCGTATTCCATTTGATGGGCTTCCGTGTGGGTAGACGCCAGTAGATCAAGGTCTCTGGCGGTGGGTGTTTCCCCGAAGGCACGGATATAGGCTTCAGCGGCCTTGCGCGGCACGCCCGCAAGTCGGTAGAGGTTTCCCAATCGTTTCCAGCCCCCGTGTTTCGGCGGATCAAGGCGGAAGGCCACTTCCAGGTCCGCCGCGGCTTTCCCATAATCCTCTTGTTCAATGGCTATCCAGGCGGCAAGCCGCCAGATTTGTTCATCCTGCGGGTATCGGTCCAGGAGCCCCTTTAGCGTGGCATTTGCCGCTTGGGGTTTGCCCGTTCTCACCAGGGCCTCGATAAGTGCTACGCGACAGCTTTTAGAGGCGTGTGGATTCTTGGCCATTGTTTCCAGCAAGTGAAGGGCGCGCTTTGGGTGGTCGTGTTTCAGCCAGAAAATGGCGACTTGAAATCGTATTTTAGCGGATAGAGCAGGCGCGTCTAAATCCACCTTTTCCATAACCTCTGAAGCTTCCTTCGGTCTGTTGAGCCTGTCCAGGGTCGAGGCCAGGACGATGAGCCATTGGGCGTTGGGATTGGCGTTTGCTGCAAGTTTTTTAAGGATGGGAAGCGCCTTTTGGGGAGCGTCTTCCTTAAGATGCAGGAGGGCTGATCTGAAACTGTTGGCCGAGGCTTTTCCCGCGACGTTCCTGCTGGCAAGGACCTTGGCGGCCTTGTCGTTTTTTTCCAATGTTTCCAGAACATGGGCCAGAGCGGTGCGCCACCGGGGAGACGGGTTGGGCCTTGCACACAACCCTTTGAGCAGAGAAATGGCTTTTTTCGTCTCTTTGGCCATGAGCCAAAATACGGCAGCCTGGTATTGAAGATCGGGATTTTCAGGCCGTATCAGTGAAAAGGCTCTGGTTATGGCTTCGGCCGCCTCGGCGGGGCGCTTCTGCTGGTACCGGACGGCGGCGAGGTTTTGCCAGGCTTCACCAAAACAGGGGTCGAGTTTGACGGCCTCTTTAAAAAAAGTCTCCGAATTGTTAAAGCGCTTGAGCCGATAATTGACAAGCCCCTTTAGAAAAGGGAGTTGAGGATGTGCATTTGAACCGTTTTTACGTGCATAATCTGCCAACAGGCTCAGGGCTTTTTGATTGCGGCCCTCTTCCATTTCTTTTTCCGCGTGGGTCAGAACACGGTGAAGCTCCGGTGCAACGGGTAAAGGATCCTTTGGGCAGTCTCCCGCTGAAACGTTGTTTCCCAGAAGCGTGAATATGATGATCAGGCTTGTGATGGCCAAATTTTTGATCATTTTTCCAACCTGAAATTGATGGTCTGTTCCACCCATACATCAACGGATCGTCCGTCTTTTCGAGCCGGTTTGAAGCGCCATCGGGGCACGGTGCGCATGACGGTTTTGTGAAAGACGCCTGTGGGAGATTCCTGTAAAACCGTCAGGTTTCGCACTTGACCATCCTTAGTCACCAGAAAGCGAACCTTTACCCAACCCTCGACCCCCCTTCGACGGGCCCTGTGGGGATAGGGGGGTAGTGCCTGCCCCAGAACCCCCGGTTTCGAATCCACTTCTCCCATGGAATATTCGCGGTTTTCAGCCATCCTTGGCGCGGTTTGCTCTATTGTGGGGGCTTTGGCAATGGTTCGGGGCACGTTGACGGCCAGAGGAACTGATGACGCGGATAGAGATTTTATGTCGATTTCCAGAGTGGGGACTTCGGGCGTGGGCGGGGACAATGGTGGGGGTTCCACTTGGGGCATTTCCAGTTCAGGGGGCGCAAGTTCAGGCGGGTCCAGGAGTTCGGCCGGTATTTCATTTTCCATGGGCACCAGCTCCAGTTGCGGTAATTCTTCCAGAAGTTCAGGCTCGTTGATTTCGGGTTCCGGTATTTTGGGTCGCAGGGGCATCATGAGGTTCAACAGCGCGTGTCTGGAAAATTCCGACATGACACGTCTGTCCAGAAGCACAGGGGCTATGGTAAAAATAGCCGCATTGACAAGCAGGGACAATATCAAGGCAACGGCCGCGCGATACACGAGCCGGTTGGTTTTGGGTATGCCTCGGGCGACACTCATTATTCACCCCTGACCGTTGATACGGCTATATTTTCGGCGCCCGCCATTCGACATTGGTCCAGGACATGAACCATTCGACCGGTCATGCTGTTACGGTCCGCCTCAAGCATGACGGCGCCAGACGGGTTTTCCAGGAGAAACTGCTCCACAATACCCCGTACGCTTCGTAAATCTACCATGGTTTTATCGATAAAGATGCCCCCATCCTGAGTGACGGCGATAAAGATGCCGGCCGCGTCTTTGGTTTGGGCGGATGCCGCTTCGGGTCTTTGAATCTCTACTCCGGATTCCCTGACAAAAGTGGCGGTCACCAGGAAAAAGATCAGGAGAATGAAAATCATATCGATGAGGGGTGCCATGTTGATTTCGGCATCACCCGAATCTTGCTTGTTCATGCTCCCGAGACTGCTGCCGACTCTAAACATTACCCTGCCTCCTTTCCAGCCATTGATCCACGGCACGATAGAATATCATGAGGTCGCCTCGAATATTCCTGATCTGTTTGCGAAGGGTTTGACCCACCAGTAGTCCGGGGATGGCGATCAGAAGTCCTGTCTGGGTGGTGATCAGCGCTTCCCTGATGCCCGATGCCAGGGCCTGGGGATTGCCCGTGCCCTCTACACCGATCACCCGGAAGGTGTCCACCATTCCCGTGACGGTGCCCAGCAGCCCCAACAGAGGCGCTACCGCGGCCAGAATCAGTATGGCGGTCATGTGGCGATTCAAAGGAGATATCTGTCTCTGGACGGCCGCTTCCCACATAATCCGATCGCTTTCGGGGTCGAAATGACGGCTCCCGAGAAAATAGGCGAGGGCTTCGCCTTTAGGTCCCTTGTCATTGGGCCCTTGGTCATTAGACCCCTTTTCATTAGAGAAGGCGGATTTTACGGCTGACATATATTCAATGGCCTGGGACATTTTAACCTGATTTCGCCGAACGCGGAACACCCACAGAACCTTCAGAGCGATCAGGTGCCACATCCAGACGGAGACCACGATCAGGGGGGCCATCACGGGGCCTCCGGTCCAAATAGAGACCCATATGCTTTCAAGCGCTTCCATTGGGGAGCCTCTGGTCTCTCAACAGGGCAGCGATCAAAGCCATGGCTTTTTCCTCCATATCCGAGGCGATGCGACTCGCTTTTCGTCCCAAAAGGGCGGTAATGACCAATATGGGGATGGCCACGGCCAGACCCAACTGGGTGGTGATGAGCGCTTCGCTGATGCCGCCGGCCATAAGCCGTGGGTCTCCGGTCCCGTGAACGGTAATGACATGAAAGGTGTTGATCATTCCGGTGACGGTTCCCAGAAGACCCAGAAGGGGGGCGATGGCGGCCAGCACTTTGAGTGCGGGGAGAAATCGTTCCAGGCGGGGGGTTTCCTTAAGGATGGCCTCGGCCAGGCTGCTTTCGATGATGTCCCGGGGCTGTCCCTGTTGTTCAAGTCCCGCCTTTAGAACGTTACCAGTGGGACGTCCGGACTGGGATTCTGCTGTTTGCATGGCCCCCTTGTAATCGCCCGCTTCCACCAGTTCCGTCACATGGGTCATGAGCTTGTCTGTTTTCTGGCTGACCCTGCCCAGAAAAAAGAGCCGCTCCAGCACCAGTATGGCAGCCACCAGGCCCACGAAAAGGATGGGCCAGATGAGCAGTCCGCCGCTTTGAATCTGTTCCCAGAGGGTGGTTTGCCGTGACAATTGTTTTACGGCAACGCCCCCCGAAATATCCATGTAAACCGCATTTGCATCTCCATCAAAATAGGTTTTGAGATTTCTCCGCACGCCCCATCCGGGCGATGCCGCCGCCAGAAGACGCTCGGAAGCGGGGCTCATGTTGAGATAACCGACATTCCCGTTTTCGCGGTAAATGGCCGTGAGATTTCCCAGCCGTATGATATCGCTTTCCACTTCCCGGCCCTGACGATCAACAACGGTCCCCTTGCGTTTAATAATTTTCGCTGAGGCTGCCATGTCCTCAAAGGCCAGTGCTACCAGGGTCCGAATATTCTGTATTCCAAGGACCTTTTCTGTGTTCAGAAAGTCTTTAAGGATCGCCAACCGTTCCGGCTCTTCAGCGGAGTAGGGGGATCGCTCCGAAAGCCCTGAAAAATCACGTGCAAAATCCCGCAAAACCGCATCCAGTTCCTTCATGTGGCCTGTGTGGGCGCGAATCGTGCGTTCCAGTTCAAGGCGTTCTTCCCGCATGGCTTCAAGGCGCTTTTCATCAGCCTCAAGTGCCGAATTTTCCTGTTTGATCCGCTCTTTAAGGTGTTTGATCTCTTTTTTAAGGCTTGTGCGTTGTTGGGCCGCTTCTACCCGGGTTAACACCTTTTCTTTCCGGGCTTCTCCTAAGTCTTCACGAACTTCCCGGGCCACCGCTTTGAATTTTTCTTCCTGGGCTGAGGTCCCTGCGGGCAGGAAAGCCAGGCATATGAGGCAGAGTACATATTTCACTGGCTTACCTCCTCCTCGAGTTCCTCGGGCGGCCCTACAGGCAATTCCACCAATGAGACCAGGCGGGAGCGTTGTGTAATCTGGATGACCTCCTGAATGGACCTGGCAAAGTTGGGAACAGGTTCGTAGCGGCCCATTTCCCGCTGCCATTTCCAGGCATCCCGGGCGTCACCACTGAGGGCAAACTGAGCGAGACGGCCCACGTTCAGTCGCTGAACGCGGATCAACCTTCCGTCAATTTCAATTTCAGCCTCATCCGGCTCCGGAAAGTAGCCGTATTCCAGGGCCTGGGTGGTCGCTTCCAGCAGGCTTCGTGTTTTTTGTACGATGTTTGCGTCCGCGTTGTTGAGAATTGCCTCGGCGGAGCTGAGCCGCGGGGCCTGCATTTCCGCCAGCATGGGGAGGTCGTTTTCAGCAAATTCTTTCAATTCTTGAAGGGTTTGGTCCAGAAAGGGCTCCAGCTCATTTCGGATTTCATCGGCCGCCTGCTCTTTTGCTCTCAGGGTGGTCATCTTATCTTCAAGGTCTTTCATATACGTGGTGGTCTTTTCTCTTCGCCATTTAAGCGTCGCCAATTCCTGCTCGAGGGCTTGGGTCTCCAAGAGGAGATCCGCCTCTTCTTTGGCCCAACTGTCCGCCAGCTTCTGGCTTTCACGCCGCACTTCAACCGCCTTTTCAGCGGTCTGCTTGACGTTGGTGGCTGATGGATCTTCGGCGGCGGCCGACGTCGAAAAAAGGATAATGGAGATCGACAACCATGAGAAAAGTGCAAAACAGAAAAGAGAGTTCATAAAACTTGCTCCTTAAAAGCGTAAAGCTCAAAGCTAACCGCGTATATTTTAATTTCAGTTTTGAGCTTTCAGCTTTGAGCTTTCAGCTCTAAAAGAAATACCATTTAACAAAGCGTTCAGAGACATCTTCAGTGGCACAGGCATATTCTCCGCTTCAACGAGGTCCCTGAACTGGGGAATTTCTCTGCCGGCGATCTCTTCGGCCACGGTTTTGCACCAGAGTTGATAGCTCAAAAGATCGATGATCAGACCCCTCCGGTAATTGTCGCTCAATGCAAAGGCGGCTTGTACAAATCCGGCATAGCGCGGCATCATAAGAACCTCTTCAAGGGCAATGCTTGCTTGCCCTTTTTTGGCCATGCAGTCGCACTGAGCCTCGGAAACCAGTTCATAGAGGCTGATGTGCCTGTCCTGCAAACGTTGGAAAATATTGCGCCCCGCCACAAGTTTGTTTTGTTTGGAAACCGCTTTCTGGACCCCCTGGTATACGGCCCTGGCGATGAGTTCCCCCATCTTGGAGTGGCCGCCGGCAAGTTTGATAGGGGTCCCTGTTCCCTGGACCACCAGAATATTGTCGGTTCCCGTACCCGTGGCCTGGTAACGCCTGGGGGCGACGGTGCTCCTCACATCCAGATCCATCAAAGCCGCTGTTTTGGCTTCAGTTGCACTGATGATGGCCCGGGTCATGGCGCGGGGGGTGAGCTTCATGTTGGATAGAAGGATGATGTTTATGGTTCCCGGCTCATAATATTTTCCTTCATCCTTACCCATTCTGAGCGCATTTGATTTTACCCCGGCAGTGACCAGGGCATAGACTTTCATGTCTTTAAATTGTTTATGAATGACGGCGAGGTGATCCATATCAGCGCCGGTGAAAAGAAAGGAAGAAGTATCCGCCGACACTTCGATAACACTGTAAATCAGGGCACGCGACTGTGCCAACCCTCTTTGGTGCTCGATGGCCCAGCATGGCGGTGGGGAATAATGATTGCCCGCGGTTTGAATTCCCGTTCTTTTTCCTTCAAGGGTCGAAAGTATCTCCATGGGGTGGCTAAAGTCAATCACAAGGGTTTTATTTAAAAAATCATTGATGTTGCTGTAAATGATTCGTGCGCCCTTCACATAGTTCAGGTCAAGGGAAATTTTTCGGGTTCTGAGTATTTTCCCGTCCGAGATCTGAAACTCCTTTTTGGAAAAAAGGTTCGAATAGATTCTGGCTGAAAGCCAGCTTACGAAGTGACCGGTATTGGTGGAAGCCCGGCAGGTAAGCTCGCATGGGAAATAAAAGATCCGACCGTTTTTGACGGCATCCACTTCCTTCCATCCCGGGCGATTGAAAAAGGCCTTGGCGGTCTTCCGATCTCCGCCGCATCCGTATATGACCTGAGGGTTGAACTTTATCCATTCCTCTTTGGTGATAGGGGTCACAGCGCCCTTTCTGCCCAACTGAGGTGGAATGCCGCCGGCAGCCCGGATCATCTCATTTTGAAAAGATCCGTCCCCCGGCGTCATTACCTTGTTGCGGCCCATCAGCCGAATGACCCGTTGTCGTTTTCCTGTAGGGATCCGTTCCACTTTTCGGGCAATGGTTTGCAATTGATCGTTTATGGCCTGAACCAGGGTTTGAGCTTGTTTTTCTTTGTTGAAGATTTTCCCCAATAGCAGAATCTTTTTCTGGCTGTCTTCAATTGACTTTGTTTCAAGCTCAACAAGCAGGCAATTACTATTTTTAAAGTGTTCCTTAACTCCTTCGTGAAGATCGGAAATAAAGATAAGGTCTGGCTTTTCAGCCTCAATCACGTCTAGGGACGGAGAAAAATAGCCTCCGACGATTTGTCTACCGGCATTGGTGGCTGGATAGACGTCGTGGTAGGTGACGGCTTTGACCGCATCGCCTGCGCCGATTTTGTGAAGTATTTCGGTGATGGACGGCACCAGGGAGACCACCCGTGCGGGTGGTTGGGTGATCTCAATGGTTTTACCCCCATCATCCACGAATTGAAAAGAATAAGCACTTGCCGGAAGGGCAACCAGAAAAAGCAATGCGAATGCAACATGGAACAGACGATGTCTTGCGGTTAATAGAACGCGATTCAAGTCTTTCATTGATAACTCCCCCTGATCTATAGGTCTTTTGGAGGCCTAAAAAAAATCCCCGAGCCGAAACGGATCGACCCGAGGATTACCCTTTTTTATCCATAGGTTTGTTTGGTTTGCCAACAGTCCACGAAGGCAAATCTTGATGCTCAGGCAGGTCTTCTGACTCTCGGATCTCTCTACTTCCCGCGCCTTCCCATTCCAGAATCTTTCAGAACAGTGGCGTGTGGCGGTTTCGTCCCCGATTACAGCGGCGGGCCCGTCCCGTATTAACGGCGTTCCCTATTAAGCGTAAAAAAGCACCTGAGCAGTAGGATTCTATCAGAACTACGTGAAAAGTCAAATGAAATGTTGAAATACAACAGTTGATGTCGCAGCGGTGAATGAATATCGGTTATTCGAGAAGGATGATCGCGTAGTAATCAAACGAGTCCGTCCTACGGGTTGCCACATTGGTGGATGCCCCCAGATTATCAAGGGTACTGATCACGTCAATGGAGAACGATTCCACTGAAGGTCTTTTTTCTTGAGGAAAACGGCACTCCTCGGGATATGCGCACTCTTTGCACAGGGCGCAGCATTCGCCAACGAGGCTGAAAGCCTTGTAAAAACCCCGGAGGAACAGCATCCTTTCCAGACTGATGGGACCTTTCCAGCAGCGGACCTGAACGCTTCGTTTTTTGGTGTTATTCCGATAAAAATCAGTACAGCTCTTATTTCCCACCAGAAGGACAGCCTGGGAATATTCACTCAAGATAGACCGGACCTTCTCGGGCGAGGGCGTGGCCGGGGGGCAGCACCAGTTGGTACCATACTGGTTACAGCCGTAGCGGCATTTCAAGTGAACCCATTCCGCAACGACGAGTTCCTCGGTGCTGAAGGGTACAACCTTTGTCAGGCCGTACTCCTTTCCCTTTTCAAGAAGCTCTTTGAGCATCTCCCGGGATATGCCCTCCCGGGTCCTGAATGGGGTCACCTTTTCAGTTTCAAATACCTTCTGGGCGATTTCCATTTTTCGAAACCTCTATTTTGGCATCCCTGGGCAGCGCCATTTCCATTGCCACTTCGACTGTTTTCAAAACGGCCACGGGAATGGTGCAGGATGTGTGGCACCCTGCGCTTTGGGCTGAAACCATAACGGGATTACGGGTTATCGGTTTGAAAAGTTCTCTCAAAGACATTTCTTGAAGGCCCTCGGACAGCTTCTGGATCTGCTTGCATTCCGAACCTGAGATCTCAATGGAAACAGTCCGAGAACCTTCTTTTTGTGCTGTAACGATACAGGGAAACCCACAGATCCCCGGATCTACCTTGGTAACCGCAACTAGGGTTTCCCTGTCAGTCATTTGTATCTCCTTACTGGTTAAGAATTTCGTCCCGCACGATGCCCACAAGATGGGGGAATTCATCCGTCATGTGCGGCATTTGCATGGCTTCCATGAATTCCTGCTCAAAGGTTGTTTCAACGGTCAGCTCAATGTATTCCACGTTGCGTGAACACCAGTTGGCTTCCACCCGTTTTTTGACGTTCAGAAGCGCGCAACGGCAGCCATCGCCCGCCGCATTGCCCACACCCTTGATCTTCTCGATTTCGCAGTCCGGGAACAGCCCCATGGTCAATGCCTTTTCGCTATCCACGTGGGCGCCGAATGCGCCGGCGATCTTGACCGTATCCACTTTTTCCAGGCCCATGCGCAAGACCATGAGCTTACATCCCGCGTAGAGGGCGCCCTTGGCCAATTGAATCTGACGGATATCCTTCTGGGTGATGACGACGTCCTTGTCAATGCTCGATTCATCGGCCCAGGCCAGCACATATTCGGGCTGGTCGGTATCAGGGTTTCTGCGGTAGCGCGGGTTGTCTTTCAGTTCCTTTTTGTTGAAAATGCCGCTCTTTTTGATAACGCCCGAGCTGTAAAGTTCAGCGAGCACATCCAGAATGCCGGATCCGCAGATGCCCTTGGCTTTCATGTCCTTGGGCTCGGAGAATTTCCGCCAGGCATCCCGACCGATGACTTTGTAATCGACTTCCTTGGTCTCGGGATCAATTGTGATCCGTTCAATGGCGCCCGGGGCCGCCCGCATGCCAAAGGCCAACTGTGCGCCTTCGAGGGCGGGGCCGGTGGCACAGGACGACGAAATCAGCTTGTGCCGGTTGCCCAGAACCAGCTCTCCGTTGGTACCGATGTCAATGATCAACTGGTTTTCTTCACCTTTGTACGGCTCTTCGCAGATCAACACGCCCACGTTGTCGGCACCCACAAACCCCGCTTCGATGGGAAGAACGAACATGTAAGCGGAGGGGGCGATATCGACGCCCAGGTCCCTGGCTTTGATGTCCATGCTATGGTGGATGACCGGCGGAAACGGCGCCAGCCCCACGTATTCCGGATTGATGTTCAACAGGATGTGGTGCATGGCCGTGTTGAAACCGATGGTGATATCCTCTATGTCCTCTCTTTTCAGGCGAAGATAGGTTTTTCCCTCCTCGGGCACTTCCTCATACTCAACCGGGCCCTTATCGCCTTTTTTCTTCTTGATTTTCTTCTTTGGAGGATAGGTCCCGGCAATGGCTTTGTCAAGGAGATCATTGATGCCCTCGATGATATCGTCGCTCATGCGCTTAAGTCCGTCGGGCGTGGTCATGTGGAAGGTGATGCGGGCCATGACGTCTTCGCCGTATTTACACTGGGGGTTCATCATGGACACCGTGTCCAGAACCTCCATGGTGGTCAGGTCGCAGAAATATCCGGCCACGGTGGTGGTGCCCACGTCGATGGCGATGCCGTAAGCATGTTCCACCTTGCCCGGCTGGAAGCGGATCACTTCTTTGTCGTTCCACACGCTGCATGTCACGGACCATTTTCCATCGCGAAGGGCTGTGGGCAATTGCCTCAGAGCGAATATGTCCACCGTCAGGTTTGACAGACCATGCTCCCTTTCAAGGCCCCTGCAAACCCGCTCGAAATCGCCCAGGGGCTCTTCGAAGGTCGGCGGATCGACCTGCACGTAATAGACCTTGACAGCGGGATCATGATCGATGTGAATGTCTCGTGCGGCCTTGCTCACCACCTGTTTGCCGGCCCTGGATTCCTCGGGTACAAATATCAGAAGATCTCCCTCGACCGTGGCGACGCAACCGAGACGAAAGCCCTTTTCCTTCCGTTCGGCGTTTATGAATTTTTCCTCTTCTTCCAGCCATGGGCTCAAGTGGTCCTTGCTGGAAGTCACATTATACTTCTCAAAATGTCCTTCTTCAACGCGGATAATACACTTTCCGCACACTTTTTTTTCGCCGCAGAGCGCCTCGATGTCTACACCCAGGAGCCTGGAAGCTTCAATCAGGTTGGTCCCTTTGGGAACTTCACCCCTCCGACCGGAAGGCTGAAAAATCACCATTGCCATATTGTCGTCCATTCGTTGCTGTCCTCTCTCAATCAAAAAAAAGGGCATGCGGACTGAAAACAGACCCCATGCCCGAAAATTTCACATTTATCGCAATGTGTTAACGGTGTCTATTTCTGCAGTTCTCTCAGTCTGCCGATCATCTTGATGCCTTCCACAACTGCGTTGCCCGCAGACTCGGCATAACCGTCCGCGCCGAAAAGGTTGGCCACGTCCTTGGTTACCGGAGCGCCGCCCAGCATGATGGCCACGTTGGGGTTCTTCTCCTTGATCATGGCAATAACCTTTTTCATTCCCAGCATGGTGGTGGTCATCATGGCCGACATGGCCACAACCTCGGAATCGGTCCTGAGCTGTTCTTCCACAAAGTTTTCCAGCGGCACATCCCTGCCAAGGTCATGAACGTCCCAGCCGGCCACGTCAAACATCATCTTGACAAGGTTTTTCCCGATGTCGTGCACGTCGCCCTGAATACTGCCGATAACCACCTGGGCGTTCACGCCGCCTTCATCCTTCGGCACATGGGGCCGTAAAATGGCAAGTCCCTTGTAAAGGGCATCCGCGCACATGAGAACTTCAGGCACGAAGTATTCGTTTTTCTCATAGAGATCGCCCACCACCTGCATCCCCGCGGCGAGACCGTCCATGATGGCTTCCAGAGGCGTGTATCCCTCGTCCAGCACTTGCTGGGAAGCTTCGATCACTGGTTCTTCTTCAAAATCGATTACGCCTTGTTTCAACTTTTCCAACAACTCTTCTTTTGTCGCCATTTTGTTCTCTCCTTATCTTGGATTTTTCCGGAATCAACGGCTACGGTTTCGCCGGTGTGTCTAAAAATATTTATAAAATAAAACCGGGCGGGAGGGTTTAAATCCTTCCCACGGCCGCAGTCGGGCCGACCTTATATTCCCGTGCGGTTTTTTCCATGGCGCGGAAATTCTCTTCCTTGATGTCCGGCCACAAATCGCACCCCGGCCATATGGCGTCCACACCCAGGTCAATGTTTGCCTTCATGCCTTCGATGGCCATATCCACGGTCGTTTCCTCGGCGCAGGGCAGGGCAAATACGTCGTAATTTCCGACAATAAGGGCATCATCGCCCAGTTTCTTCCGTGATTCGGGAATATTGTTCTTGACGTCAAAGCTGATGCATTGCCCGCCCGTATCGACCAGACACTGCCACATCATTTCCGTCAGGGGATCTGTTGATCCGCAGATATGAAGCACCTTGGGCGATTCCCAGCCTCCCAGGATGCGGGTCAGCCGGGGCTGAATCACTTCTTTGAAGGTCTTGGGGCTCAGGAGGTCGGCGGCAACGCCGGGCTCGCGGAGCGTAATAAAATCAGCCCCCGCCGATTGCAGGCTTTTGCCAATCTCGATGATCATGTCGGTAAAACTGTCGAGAATTTCGTTGACCTTGTCTTTCTGTTTAAAAACGCCCTTCAGAACCTTATCAAGTTCGATGGTCTGTCCGCACTGGGTAAAGGGACCCAATTGCCACGCACCCACAGGCAGTTCCGGCGCCTCTTCCTTACAGATCTTGATGGCGTCAGGGATCAATGTCATGGGAAAGGTGTCCATGATGGTGTCGATCTGATCCTGGGTGATTTCAACCTGATCCAGTTCAGTCCAGTTCTTTGTTGGAATGGTGGGATAAAGAATGTCCTCGGACTCCTCATACAGGCTGATTTTGTTGCCGAGCGCTTCGGATTCCCAGCACATGTCAAAAGGGATCACGATGGCATCCAGGTTGAACATCCGTGCGGACTCAATCCCGGCCCATGCCAGTTTTTCGGCGGATTCCCTGTGAATCGAGGGAAAGTTGTAGCCCAGTTTCTTGATGGCAGGGGCGAGAACCATGCCCATACCGGTGAAAAATGGCATTTTATCAACGGGTTCACGGTTGAAAAACCGCGTCACTCTTTCAATGGGGCTCAATTCGGCCATAAATACCTCCCTTTTCTAAAAAGTCTATTTTGTTTAGGAGCAAACATGAAAATACGAAAAAAACACTCGCAGGACACATATCCATAAAGTGATCCCTTTATATACAGGTCAAGTTTGCTTTGAAAATCGTCTAAAAGATGATTTTAAAGAAAAAAGCAGATGATTTTGAACGTGTTTCAGGGGGAAAAGAAAATAAGGCGCGATTTGTATAAAAAACAGGATGTTGGATTTTGGGTGAGGAGGAGGACCGGCATTTCTGATTCATGCTGATCCGGGTTGGAAATTCAATTTGTTTTCCAGCGCGGTCAACAAGGCCTTTCGGTGTACGCTGCCACGGGCTGCCACCTCAAAACGGCTTTTTTTCCGTTCGGCAACAAGGGATTTGAGCTTGATTAACCCATCATGGGTCAGGTGATATCGGTTGAGCCGATCTTTTTTTGCCCAGCTGTTGATAACGATGATCCGGGCCACTTCGTCAAAGCTTCGGGCCAGCGTAAATCCATAACCGAAATTGCCGTAAACATTTCTCAGATGGTCTGGAATTTGATCAATAGGGTCGTTTCGGGTCAACAGATGGAGGATCTCTTTTTTGTTCAACCCGTTTTTATGATCTTCCAGACATAATATGGTCATAATCCAGAACGATTTGATGGGATGTGTTTTTTTTGCTTCTAAACACCAGGTGCGCACCTTCTCCAGAACCTTTTTCAGCTTGTGTCCGTCAACATTGTCGCCCGGGTAGGTTTTGACGAAAAACGACGTGGTGATGTTCAAAAGACGGTATGTTTTCTGTTTAATCTCTTCCAGATCAGGGTCGTAAAGGTGGTAATCGTATGCCAGTTCATAGGGAATGAAACCGTTGTTTCCCCCCGGTTTCAGTAGGGGGGTTGGAATTTTCTTCAAGTTGCCTCTGGCCTCGAGAAGGGCGTAAATGTCGGACCCGAAAAGGGGAAAGGTGTAGAGGTGAACGTGAACGGTCGATTCGCCATTGTGTATGCAGGACAGGGCCAGAGTGGCGGTGATGCCCCCATCGTCAAGGGTGGATTCCGGTGAAAAGAGCTGAACGCTTAACCGTGGCAATATTTTTCCCTTTTTGAGAAGCTGCAGGGTCCGATTGGTTTCCGATACGGTGCAACCCCTTCGCAACCGCCGGGAGAGTTCTTCGGTCAGCGCATCCGCTCCCAAAAACGCCACTTTTATATGGGTTTCACCCATTTTTCGGGTCAACTTATCCGTCAATCCTTTGGGTCGCAAGAAACATGAGTAGGTGATTTGCCTGCCGACCTTTTCCGTCAATCCACGAAAATAGTCGCAGATTTTGAGTGCCCATGCTTCATCGATGTTGAATGTGTCGTCCCAGATGTCAATGAATTCTATTTCAGGATTTTTTTTGAGGAGTTGAACCAGTTCATCCACAAAAAAATCGCTTTCAACCGCGCAATGGAAATCCTTTCCGAACTGGCTTGCGATGGCGCAGAAAAGGCATCCCCCCCGGGATTTTTTGGCCCAGATGCATGCCCTCTGAAGGGTCACGGCAATGGTTTTTTCTCCCAACTTCACATGGGCAAAGATGTCTTTTTCCTTCAGCGGTTCCGATGAAAAGGGGGTGGACATCAGCGCCTGCCTGGCCGGTAGCCAGAACGCCAAATTGGGGATTGCAAGCAGCTTATTTATAAAAGGTCTGTCCCATGTCCTGGTCATGACGGTTTTGTCAAGGAGGGGCAGAAGATCGAAAAGAACGCTTTCAGCTGCGCCTCTAACGATAAAGTCAGGTGCGATATCCACGACCTGATTTGCAAAAGCACAGTACCGGCACTGCATGATGTTTTGGTAGTTGTTGGAAGCTTCGTTCCCCCCCAGGATAATGGGGGCGGGGCATATGTTTCTTAAACATCCGATGACTTTGGGCAACACAAACAGATTGGCGGAATAGGGCGCGGAAATCAGAATGATGTCCGATTCTGAGAATCCGGCTTTTAAAAAGAAATCATTGAAGAAATCGTAACCTCGGAGCGTCAGGTCTTCCAGGGACACGTAGATGCTGTCGGCTCCGATGGCCTCGCCGCAAATCGCCTGGAAGCCCAGGTCTGAAACGATTTTTTTAAGGGTTGAGCAGGCCAAACTGTCCTGTCTGGTAAGGGTGATGATGCCGATTTTTTTCATGGTTTTTCTCACGGTTTTGGGATTGATAGCGGTCTTGTGGTTAAAGATCCGGATCGACCAACCCCAGCTGTATGGCAAAATGAATCAGCTTCAGAGATGATTCGATTCCCAGCTTTTCCATGATTTTGGCCCTGTGTGATTTGATGGTGCTGATGCTGACGCACAGCATATCGGCGATCTGCCGTGTGGGATGGCCTTCCGCGATAAGCTGGAACACTTCCCTTTCCCTGTTGGAGAGGGTTTTGTACAGTTCGGCCTTTGTGGAACTTTTGGTGGGGGAAAGGTAGGAGTCGACCACTTTCTTGGATATGGAGGGGCTCAGGAATGTCTCATTTTTCAGGGCCGCGCGAATGGCTTTGATGATGTCCTGGCCGCTGGAGTCCTTCAGTAGATATCCCGATACGCCGCATTCCAGAAGCTCATGAATGTAATGTTCATGGGAATACATGGAAAGGATTACGATCTTTGTTTCCGGCACAAGTTTTCTGATGCGCTTTGCGGCTTCAATACCGTTCATGCGTGGCATGGCAATGTCCATAATGATGATGTCCGGTTTCAATTTTTCCGCTTTTTCGACGGCAATCTGCCCATTGATCGCTTCGCCCACAACTTTGAGCCCCTGGTGCTCTTCAAGAAGACGCGCAAGCCCCTGCCGCACAATGGTATGATCATCGGCGAGCATGATCCTGACCGGGTTAGGCATCTTCTACCTCCTCTTTATGGGGGATGTTAATTCGGATCCGGGTCCCTTTGCCCGGAACGGTGGTCAAATGAAATGTTCCGCCAAGGAAAGAACAACGTTCGCGCATCCCGATGAGGCCCAAACTTCTCGTGTCCTTTGTGATGATTTTGTCGTCAAACCCCTTTCCGTTGTCCTCTGCTGCGAAGATAATCAACGGGTAGCTCTTAATGATTGAAAGCTTGAATCTGCCGGCGCCGGAATGCTTCAGGGTGTTGGTGAGGGTTTCCTGGCTGAATCGGTAAAGAATGGTTTCCGTTTCCGGGTCCAGTCTTTCATTGAAACCGACCATATTGAAATCGATTTTGAGATTCGAATTATTTTCAATTTCTTTGAAGTATAAGTTCAGGGCGGGTTCGAGGCCCAGATCGATCAGGAGTGTGGGGTGCAGATTGTAGGAAAGCCGTCTGATTTCCGATGAGGTACGGGTGATCATCCTCCGGATTTCATTTATCTCATACCGAATATGTTTATCACCGTTTCCATAATTTTCTTCAAGCCTGTCCAGGCCGAGATTAACCGCCATCAGGGATTGGCCGGCCTCGTCATGGAGCTCTAACGCAATGCGACGTCGTTCCTCTTCCTGGCTCTCGAAAAGTCTCTCCGTGAGCCGTCTTAGTTCCTGCCGGTGAAGACGGACGGTTTGCATAAGCCGGGCATTTTCAATGGTGCCTCCCAGAAAGTTCCCCAAAGATCCCAGTAAATGTATTTCATACTGATTCAGTTCTCTCGGAGAGGGGACCTCAAATCCAAAAAAACCGACGGCCTTCCCCTTGAATGTAATGAGGAAACAGGAAAGCCATGGCATGGGTGTATTGTTATCTGTTTTATAACGCATTTTGAAACATGGAAAAGAAGGTTTGGGGGTTAGTGGCGAATTCTTTTCCATTAGGTATTTTCCGAGCTTGACGTCCTTGAAGTTACTCTCCATGGGTTCTTCAGCCAACTGATCGGGAAGGCCCGTTTTCACCTGCAGACTGATTTTCTGACTGCTCGGGTCAATTAGAAAAAGGGCGCCGGATTCCAGTCTCAATGCTTCCAGCACATCCTCAAGGGTCACCTTCAGGATATGATTCAGGTCCAGGGTATTGTTGAGGGCTACCGCGACGCTGTTGAGAATGGAGAGCTCCCGGTTTCGTTCCTTGATCGTTTGTTCCGACCGTTTGCGGTGGGTAATGTCCTTTATGATGCCTTCATACTCTACTTCGGCTGTTTCATGATTTTCATATCGCCTGCTTGAAATCAGGATGTGTAGAGGCGATCCGTCTTTCTTTAAGAATTCCACCTCGAAATCCTTGATGAAACCGTCGCGGTTGATGATTTTCATGAACCTGTCGCGGTCCGTGCCGTTTCTATAAAGTTTCCTGACATTCTTCTTTTGAACCAGTTCCTTTATGCTTGAATATCCCAGCAAATCAACACCAGCCTGGTTCATATCCAGAATATCGCCGGGCGGGTTTGTGGTATAAATCATGTCGTGGCTGCCCTCAAAAATGCGGCGGTATTTCCGTTCCCGGCGGACTATTTCTTCCTGTAATTTTTTATTCTCAGAAATATCCTTGAATATTTCAAGCCCACCCATGACCCGGCCGGAAGCGTCCTGAAAGGCTGAGGTGGAGCAGATAATCGGTACCTTCTGGCCGTCTATATTGGTGATGGCGTACTCCCGGTCGTGTATGTCGTGACCTTCGGCTACGGCGCGTTTGAGGGCGCAGTCGGATTCACAGATGGGATTTTTAAAAACATCCTTGCAGAACATTCCCACAGCGTCATAGGCGGAAAAGCCTGTAATTTTTTCCGCGGCAGGATTGAAATAGGTAATCCGCCATTCCTGGTCGGTTGTGAAGAGCCCATCGGGGATTCGATTCAGGATTTCCACGAAGCTCTCTTCTTTTTGATAGAGTCTTTCCAGGGCCTTGACGTTATATTGGTGGATCTGGTCGGCTAAGAAATGATTCCATCCCTTTGAATGTTGCTCACCTTTAAGACTGAAATAGGAACAGGTCAGGCAATGGGGCAATTTTTTGAAAAAATTATCTTCCAGAAAATTTCCGCAATGGGTTCCGGGAATCAGCCAGCAGTCAGTATGATCCTGATCATGGGCAGGGCACAGGACCTTGCGACAGGACAACAACTTCCAGCAGGTCTGTTTGCTGTAATCATCCCCGTTTCTCAGGGGCAGGTCGATGAGATGATTTTCGAGCAATGAATTCACAGTAAGGATCTCCTTTTGCGCGGCAAAGCGGTTCCTCGGTCAGGAAGTCAAAACATCCGTCCGGATAGTCCTCTCCGTATATCAGATCCATAAAGGCGCCGGTAACGCCTCTGAGCATGTAACATTTGCCTGAATTGGAAAGGCCGTAACGATCCCTGTAGCCGTTGGCCTCGTAGGAATCACTCACATGAATGACAAGTTTTTCGTTCGGGATCAGTTCTTCTACTTTCAGATCGCCCCAGCCAAACGCCACGGCCACGGCTGTGAATCCCCCGATCTGATCTTCCCTCTTTTCGATCATGGGGGCGACGAGTTCATCCCATTCCCAGGAATTGCGGATTCCCTGGAAAGTGGCGTATCCACATTCCTGAGCAGCTTTTATGAGCAGTGATTCAGCTTCCGCCTCTCGCTCTTTTCCCATGGTTTGTTCAAATTGGAAGGAAAGTTTGTTGTAGTAGTGGACTGAAAAAAGAGAAAGATAAACACCGAAAAGGGGCATAATGCCTTTTGATTCCCTGATCATGCTTCCTTCCATTACCGCATGGATAATCTTGGCGCCATCGATTGTCACAAATAACTCCCCGATTCCAGATATAAGAATGCACGGATTGTTTCACGACCCATTCGCTGTTGCGCTAAAAACGCAATCGCCGTGCCGCACCATTTTGCATGCCAGTTCTTCTACCTGATAGTGGCCGATGGGAAACTGGAACAGGGCTTCCAGAGCCCCGGCGATCCAGCCCCGGGTAAAATGGCAGCCCGGTGTTTTCCGGCGTCCGTGTTTGGCCAGCCATCCCGTAACATGATGGCTGGCATTGCTGACAATCCTTCCGCCTTTGGGTCCGACGTCTTGAAAGTGAATAACACCAAGTCCGGAATTCTGGTACAGGATGGAAGCCATCTCCAACTTGGATTTCAACGTCTTGATCTGATTGTAATGTTTGAGGAGGGACTTGAAGGTGGAATAAACGGCGTCCTCCACGGACCGGTACAGCAGGTGAACGCCTTCTTCCCCCAGGACGTCTTCCAGGGTTTTCTGGAGGTTGATATTGTAATGGTGACAGTGCATGGTAACCGGTTTCCCGGACAGAACCATCGTGTGCCCTTTGCGGGCCAGTTCATTTTCCCAGTTAAGCTGGACAGCCATTATTCACCCACCTGTTATATCTTTTGAAACCGTTAGTTTAATATGGAAAAAACATTTCGTCAAATAGAAAAGCCCCCTTCGTGAGAAGGAGGCTTTTCCGGTTTCACGGCCATGTGGAAGTCCCATTTTGATGATGTGAGGAACGTTCCCGGCACTGTTTTGAGGATTAAATAGCCGGTTACATCCCTTTCAGGCCGCCGCTGCCCTTATCCCAACTGGCTTTGAGCTGGTTCGCAAAGTCGGGGAACAGCTTGTTCAGGGGATGGTTTTCGTCTTTGGGCAGTTCCTTGGTTTCGGGAAACACCGATGTGGCAAGAAAGGCATCCGCCAGTGCCACGGCAGGAACAACGCGCTCGGCACCGGCCATTGGACCGGTAAACATCAGATCATGATAGTAAAATGCCGTAAGCGCTTCCAGGGCCGCGTCAAATCCGCCCCACCCTTTAAATCCAAAAAGGTCTTTCATCCGTTGCAATTCCATGTAGGAGCCGTTGCTCGGAGCGCTGGCGGTTGCATAACCCCATTTTTCTTTGATGAGCACATTTGAAAGCCCGCACAGGGCGTTGGCGGGGCCGTTCAGGGTTGTGGTGTCCACGATAATGGTCTCGAACTTGGCGCCGCCCTTTTCGATGGCGTTGAGGAGTTTTTCGGTTCCCTTAATCCTCCCGTAGGGGGTTGAGTCATCATTGTCAAAGGCGACAAGAAGGATATTCTTTACCCCGATCTGTGCCAGTTCCTTAACCTCGGTTTCCAGGTCTTCTTCCCAGATTGTCAAGCTGTTGTAAAACATGCGATCCAGCAGACCCTTTTCAGCGCAATAGGCTGCGCCTTCCAGCTTTGTTTTCATCATGATGGCGTCAACGCAAAAGGGCATTTCGCTGTTAGCAACCAAAAAGTCCACATATTTGTTGAATTTTTCACCGGGGCTCGCCACAATATCGGCCATGACGGGAACGCCGGTCTCCTGCCACAATTTGTCTGCGGTTTTCAGCAACTCACCCGCGCGTTCTTCATTAAACCCTTTCCTTCGGCTTCCTTTGTCGAATACCTTGTCGCTCTCCTGGAAAATAGAGAAACAGCACACCGTGGGATAGTCTCCAGGTTGCCCGCCGAGTTTCACGCCGCCGACATCATAGACCTGTGGATCCTTGTCAAAACGTTTCATATCTTTTCTCCTTTCGTAAATAATGGAACAACATTTCGGGAAAATGGATTTTCCCTCGAAAATCCCTCCGCCCGGATTCCGGATAGATTAAAATTAGGACGCTCATTTTTTTGAACTCCCACAGTTGACTGGCTGTTCATGGGATGTCAGCGATTTTTACAGAGATTAGGTCTTTATTGATATCGTCTAAAGGTTGATTTTTCCTGTAAATACAGATGATTTTCCAAGGAATTTGGTGGGTAGTGCTAATTTGATTTCAATTTCGTTGACATATCAGAAACAGTGTGAATATAAGGTTGCCGAAAGCGGCGCGGCAGGGTGAGTCGATGAATTTTCAACATCAATATTTTATGTGGCACGAAAATGGAGGAGTGAAATGAACGATATTCTGTTCAGTACATGGGGAGGTCAAATTGTCGACAATCGCGGGAAAGACCCTGAGGACTATGAACCTGTGGACCATGTGGAATTGCCCGAATATTTCAAGCAGAACGAGAAAATAAAGGCGTTGATTGGCTGGTACGGCATGATTATTCGATCTTCAGATGTGGATATTATCGATTTCTGCCGGGGGTATCTGACGGCGCTTCACGATTACTCCAAAGATTGCGGCAAATGCAATTACTGCAAGACCGGTTTTGAAGAAATGCTGGAGGTGATCCAGGATATTACTGACGGCGACGCCACTGAAGAGGATATGGAGTTCCTGGCCTCGGCCACCGAGGCCGTGGTGGATAGCTGCAAGTGCAGTATCGGGAGAATGGGCCCGAAACCTTTTCTGGAGGCTCTCAAGTATTTCGCCGATGATTTCACCCAGGCGGGAAACGGGGAAAGAACCGTGACCAAGGGTGTATACCATTCCCAAATGACCGCCCCGTGCATGGACGCTTGTCCGATCCACCTGGACATTCCCACCTATATTGAGTTTATAAAGGATGCGAAATTTACAGAATCCCTGGATGTGATCCGGCAATGCCTGCCGTTGCCCGGGGTTTTGGGTCGGGCCTGCTTCAGACCCTGTGAGGCCCAATGTCGTCGCGCAAACCTGGATGAGCCCATTGCCATAAGAGGCCTGAAGCGTTTTGTGTCGGATCATTGCCTGGCCGCCGGCAACGAAATTGAACTTCAGGTTACCCCGTCTGAAAAGACGGGTAAGATAGCGGTTGTGGGCGCCGGTCCGGCCGGTGTCACTTGCGCGTATCATCTGGCCCTCAAGGGCCACCAGGTGACCATTTATGAAAGTTTGTCCGAACCCGGCGGCATGGCTGCCGTGGGCATTCCGGATTACCGGGTACCGCGTGAGATTCTGAAGGATGAAATCGCGCAGGTTGAAAAGATGGGCGTGAACATCCAGTACAACCAGATGGTCGGCGGGGAAATCAAACTTTCGCAGCTTGAAAATGAGTTTGATGCTGTGTTTGTGGGCATCGGCGCGCAGCAGAGCAGCATCATGGAGATTGAGGGGGAAAATGAAGGATATGCGGGACTTATTCCCGGCCTCGAATATCTGGCGCATATCAACGCCGGTCAGGATCCCTGTCCGGAAGGGCAAAAGATCGCGATAATTGGCGGCGGAAATGTTGCCATTGACTGCGTCCGGAGCTCATTCAGGGTCAACAAGGAAGAGGTTCATCTGGTATATCGCAGAACGCGCAATGAAATGCCGGCGGATGATGTGGAGATTCATGACGCTGAGGAAGAGGGCGTTAATTTTCATTTTTTAACGGCGCCTGTCCGCATTGTGGCTGAAAACGGCAAGGTCGTGGGTATCGAGTGCGTTCGGATGGAACTGGGAGAACCGGATGAAAGCGGCCGGGCCAGACCCATGGAAGTGGAAGGTTCGGCATTTGTTTTTGATTGTGATGTGGTGGTCCCGGCCATCGGCCAGAAGGTTGACCTTTCGTTGCTTGAAGGGATGGAGGGGCTGGATGCCACAAAATGGCGCACCATCATGGTGGATGAATTTACGAAACAGAGCAATCGACCCAAGATCTTTTGTGCGGGCGATTGTGAAACCGGTCCGGATGCCCTGGTTACCGCCTGTGCCGGAGGGAAGAAGGCCGCCGAAAGTATCGACGGTATGATTAACGGGAAGGCTCTGGGATATGACGATGACTATTATTTTGAGAAGCTCTTGAGGACGGTTAAAATTCTTGATCGCGACGAAAAGATCCTCAAGGTGGAAACCAAACCACGCTTCCAGCAGGAAACTCTGGCACCCGAATCGAGAAAAAAGAGTTTTGAAGAGGTCGAGCAGAGTTTTTCCGACCCGGAGGCAGTGGCAGAGGCGGAACGCTGTCTTAAATGTTATCAGGTTGCCACCATTGCCGTGTAAACCTGGCAAAATACGAGTTCCCAAATTTTTCAGGAGTTAACAAAAATGAACCATGAACCGGATTCAATTCCGGATGAAAAGGCCCGGATCCTGCTCTTGGCGGGATTTTTGGGTTCCGGCAAGACCACTCTGCTCAAACGGATCCTGTCCTGGGAGACGGATTTATCTGACAGTGTTGTTATGGTAAACGAATTTGGGGATATCGGTATTGACGGCGCCCTGCTCAAGGACTCCGGGTCCGATGTCATTGAACTGACCAGCGGGTGCATCTGTTGTACGCTCAGCGCCGATCTGCAGCGGTCCCTCAAGGATATTTGGAATCGGTTCAGGCCCAAGCGTATTTTCATAGAGTCTTCGGGTGTGGCGGACCCCGCCGCCATCGTAACGGCTTTGATGGAACCGCTTCTGATGCGGTCCATGCGCCTCGGCAAGGTGATTACGGTTCTGGATGCAGATTTCTGGGAGGCCCGGGAAGTCTTTGGACCCTTGTTTTACAGCCAGCTCGAAAGGGCTGACCTGATCCTCCTGAACAAAATCGACACCCAGGAGAAAGAAAAAATACCCCAGTATCTCAAAGAGATGCATGAGGTTTTGCCCGACACCCAGGTGGTGCCCACCATCCGCTGCAACATCGATCCAGATACCCTGTGGACGGACGTAAACGTCCAAAAGCGGTTTGAGAGCAAACCGACCCATGTTTTTAAAGAAATTTTGCTTGAGGGGGAGGTCCCCCATGGATCGGATGAGCTATCGGATGAGCTCCATTACCACCATGAGGATGATGGGAACGATGAGCATACGGGCGATTTTGTCACTTTTTCCTTCCAGGACCGGGGGGAGATGGATGAATCACGCTTCAAAGAGTTTGTTGCCGGGCTTCCCTGGGAACTGTTCAGGATGAAAGGACCTGTGCGATTCAAAGAAAACACCATGCTCATCAATTTTGTAGGGGGCAGAAGCGAGTGGGTTCCCTGGGAAGGTGATGAGGAGACCCGGCTTGCGTTTATCGGGTGGGATGTGGACGCTGCGGCAACCCTGAAAAAATTAAAGGAATGCTTGATATATCTGTAACAATATGCTGATATGACAAAAGAACAGTTTCTAAATAAGCTGGAAAATGTACTCCAGCGGCTCATCTCAGATCGCCTTTTTGGCCATGCAAATGAAGCGCAGAAGGTGGGATTGAGAACGGATGTAAGTGAATTCATTCAGGAGAATGCAGGCAATTATAGCCTTGAAGAACTGAAAGAGACATTTATTTCAGCCCAGGCGACCATTGGCCTTTTTCTTGAATATCAGAGTGCCAAAGAGATCTGCCGGGGAGACACGAAAGAACCGGCGAATCTGGAACAGCAGATAGCCAGCCTGGTTAATTTTGGAATTTGCGGTTCGGGTGCGCCTGTTTTTCCCGCGGACAACTGGCGGGAGCCGATCACCGGAACGGAATTCATCTGGGTGTCCGGCGGCAGTTTTCAGATGGGCAGCGGGTCCTGGGACGACCAGGGGCTCGTGGATGAGAAGCCGGTTCATGAAGTGTGGCTGGATGGGTTCTGGGCCGGCAAATACCCGGTGACCGTTTCCCAGTATCTGGTGTTTGTGACCGAAACGGGCAAATACGAACCGGCCTGGCTTGAAGACGGCTGCAAGTATAACATCCACTCCGGAAACGACGATCTTTTTAAAGTTCTGGGCGACAGCATCACTTCGGATTTGTATCCCGTTGTTGGGATAAGCTGGGCGGATGCGATGGCTTATGCCCACTGGATCAGCAAAAAAGCGGGGCGTTATTTCCGTCTGCCTACGGAGGCGGAGTGGGAATATGCCGCGCGAAGCGGTGGCAGGGAAGAAAAATATGCCGGGGGCGAGGATGTGGACGAGGTGTCCTGGTACCACGACAACAGCGGCGGCGCGGCGCATCCGGTGGGGATGAAATCACCCAACGGCCTGGGTATCCACGATATGTGCGGCAATGTTTCCGAGTGGTGTCTCGATTTTTACCACAAAGAAGGCTACCGGAATCATAAAGCGTATAACCCCCAGGACATGGAAGAAGGCACAGGCCGCGCGGTCAGGGGGGGGAGCTGGAACTACGGTGCGAGGGATGTGCGATGTGCGGACAGGGGGCTTTTTTCACCTGAATACCGCGGGTGCGATCTTGGGTTTCGACTGGTGCGACCGTTGTAGCTGCTAAGCCCTTGAAAAGCCCGCCATTCGTTTTCGCCATGGGTCATCTGAAAGGTCTCGCCCTGGTCAAGCCATTGCAGCAGGTCCCTTACCGGATCACCGCCAGTGAGAAGAGTGTTGAAGTAATCTTTGTCGAGGCGTTTTCCCTTGAGAAGATCCACCTCTTCATCCAGCAATCGATAGAGCGCAAGCTGCATGGCGTTCTTAGCGTCATTATCCTGGGCCACATCCAAGCCCAAGCCCACCTGATCCGATTTTAGGTAAGCCAGAATGGTCCAGTCCTTGGCGTTAATCTGTGACCAGATTACCCCTCGGTATTGCAACTCAGCCAGTGGCTTTAGATGGTCGGGACAACTTTCTACGGCACGCAAGTCCTGGCGACTGACCCCGGAAAGATAAAAAATCGGCGTGTATTCCCCAGGGAGCGATACATCATCCACCTTACCCGCAATGACACAGCGCATCCAGATCGCCGGACCGGTTCGTTTCTCCAGTGCATAGTCCCCAAGAGCCAACAGCTCCGGCAGTTCGGCCTGCAAGCGCGGAATAACCGATTCCCATTGCCGATGGCGGTCCGGCCAGAGGATGCATGCCGGGGCCACTTGGACATCAGGGTTGAATATGGCGGCATTTCGGAGGGCTGAAATGACCTTTTCAATGATTCTCATGGGTTTTAAAACTCCCCAACGATACCCTTTTTTATTTTCAAAGGCTCAATTCATAAACAACCCTAATGGTGTCAATTACCTCTTGGACCTGGAGGTTGTCCAGACCGAATGGTTTGAGGTCTTGTGGGGGATCGGTTTCAACGGAAACCAAAAACTGGCTCAAGTCATGGGCTATTGATCCCGGCAGGGCCATACGTATATCCGGTGCAATGATCTGAAAAAGCCGAAACACGTCGTTTTTGTGCTTCTTGATGTCTTTTTGATTGATTTTCTCACCCTCATGGAGGGCACGATTCAATGCCAGCCAGGCGCGCGCCTTCAGAGGTATCAAACCTTCCGGAGGGACCACCGTAATGCCGCCGCTCATATCTTTGCAATCCTGAATAAAACGGTAATACACCTCATCCAGCAAAATAGCTGAAAGACTCGATGCTTCATCTTCAACTGGAATGGGTGTTAAATGGGCATCCTCGTGAAGTTGCAATGCATCGGGAATACGGGAAAATAACTCCAGCATCCAGGGGAAGTCTCCATCCCCAGGCTCATAAAACCGGTAAAACAGCTTTTTTCCGGTACTCTTCTGACGATTCTGATATCCGCCCTTCTTGATAAAATCCCAGAACACGCCCACGAACCGGGTGTCCAGGGCCTCCATACATAGAACAATATCCAGATCTTTGGTAACCCTGAAATCGAGTCCCGCTTTTGTCATCCCCAGATAACAGGCAGCGCCTCCGATCAAAACGTAACGGTCACCAAAACCCTCGAAATGGGCCTTGAACGGGTCGAGCCCCTTTACCATGAAATTCGCTCCATCATTTCCTCCAATGCCAATGCCACCCGTTCATCTTCATTATCCCGCATGCTCAGATATAGGGAAAATCGATCGACCACCCCGTTTTCTGAAAACAGCTCGGGCGTGTAAGACCAGATTTCCAGCTCACAGGCATCAGGCTCGGCAACAGTCAGTATCTTCAGATCGTTGCCAATTTCTGTCTCTTTCCAGCTCTTTTTCGCCAGGGCAAATACAGGATTTGGCGGCGCAGCTAAAAGAGAATGGCAAGCGAGGGCAGACAGGCCGGCTTTCATGCCCGATAATTCATTTAATGGATCTTTTACCCACAACCGCTTCTTAACAGGGCTGCGCAATTTTTCAAGGGCGCTACTCCATAAGGTTTTCCTGTTTTGATCGAAACGTAGGACCCGTTCCCGGCCCTGCGTTGTGATTTGCCCCAGTTGGACCTTTTCCAGTTCGTCCAGAGCACGCGTCATTGTCATGGCTGAGTAGCCTAAACATCGCGACAAATGCTTCGGCGTGAAAGAAGGTTCATTATGGTGAAGCAGAGCGTACAGGACAACCGTCTGTGTCGCCGGGCTCAATGTGGAAGAACCCGCAGCCCTAATGCTTTTAAAGTGCTCGCGCAGGTCGGCCCCAAGAAAGGGCAGGTACATCTGGTTTCCAGGGACAATGAAAGGCACCTTTTGCTCAATCAATCGTTTGCGATTGTACGCAGTCACGTTGGTCCGTACATAGATGACCTCACAATTCGACTTTAATTGTACCTGAGAAATGTGCTTCCGAACGGTTGCAGGAGATTGCTCTGTTTCATCTTTAACGATCATTGCCAGGCAGGACGACCCGAGAATGCTCAGCTTAAAGAACGTATACAGATTCCGGAGATAAAAAGGCAGGTTTTCCCCATTCCGCCATTTCTTCATCTGCACGTCTATCCCCAATGTTTCTTTGAGGTAATCCTTTAGTTTGATCTCCGTTTGTTCCATATCGTGCATTCCAATAACGTAATTGTCGCACAGTAACACTTCAAATGTTATCGTGCAAGATATATGTTATTTTATATTATTTAGGGATTGACTGTCGAAAAGTGTTTAGGGGGGGAGCTGGAACTACGGTGCGAGGGATGTGCGATGTGCGGACAGGGGGCTTTTTTCACCTGAATACCGCGGGTGCGATCTTGGGTTTCGACTGGTGCGACCGCTGTAGTTGCTAAGCCCTTGTATTATACTGTCAACCGTTTGTAGATGGCCGGCAACATGGTGGGCAGCAGTTCGACTTTGGATAGAACGATGCTCTGGGACTGGGGGGCGATCTGCTTTAAGTATTCTGCGCCTTTTTTGTCGCTGGTAATGATAAAGGGGTGGATTCGCTTTTGCCGGGCTTCCTGAATGGCTTTTTTGGTATCGGCGATGGCATAGCTCAGGGTACCGTATTCAAAATCATAGGGTCTGCCGTCGGTGAGAATCACCATAAGCTTGACCGCGGTCTGTATGCCATCCAGCTTATGGGTGGCGTGGCGGATGACCGCTCCCATTCGGGTTAATTCCAAGGGTTCCAGATTTCCGAGACGGTACTGTACCGTAGTGTTGTACGGTTCCCCGAAATCCTTTACACTGAACATGTCTACCCGAAAACGGCCCTCCGAGCTGAAGCCATAGATGGCGTAAGGGTCATCCAGGGCGTCCAGGGCCTCGGCCATGAGGGCCATGGCTTCCTTCTGGATGTCAATAACCCTTCGCCCGTTGACCCTGTCCTCCGTGGACCGGCTCATGTCCAGCAGAAAAAGAACCCCCACGTCCCGGATCCTTTTGTCCCGCCGGGTGTAGACATTGTCGGACAGAAACGCGCCGGATCGCTTGTCCATGACTGCTTGGACAAGTGCATCGATATCCAAAGCGTCGCCATATGGCTGGGCGCGAAACTTTTTGAACCGTTCCGGTTTGAGACGCATGAATTGACGCCGAATCAACTGAATGATCCCGTGAAGGCGGGTGCGAATGTCCTCGACAAAATCATTGGGTTCGTTCTTGGGAAAACGCTGTCGTATCAGGCACCAGTCCTGTTTGTAATCGGCGATGTTCTCGTCCCATTCCCTGTAAAAAAAGGTTTTTACACTTTCCTCCAGCTCCTCGGCATCGGGAGAGACAAAATTGACTTGATCAAACATCTCCCGCAACAGTCTGAAAAGAGCGTCCTCTTCCCGGTTTCCCTCAGCCATCATGGTGGACACCAATCCGTCCAGCACTTCCGGTTTGAGGTCCACCTGGAAAGCCGACGCTTCGATGAGTTTTGAAATGACGGTTTCGGTTTCCCGAATCAGACCCGGTAGAATGTCCCCCCACCAGGGCATGGGCGGTATGATCATGTCCCCATCCAGCCAGGGATAGTTTTCCGGCAGGTCAATGTCTGAAAACTGAGCCATTTCGTCAAGGAGCCCGGGCATGGTTTCGAGTATCCTTTGATCGGCTTCCAAATGGAGGCCAAAGGTATCTATTTTGTTCGTGGTGCTGTTCCAGATCTCATGATTCAAAACCATGGCCTGGTGCAGTGCCAACAATTTGTAAAGTTTGAAGCTCGGAGCGGCATCCGGGAGATAAATGGTCCGTCCGTCCGTGGCCGCCCCGCCGGTAAATCCTTTCACGGCGAAGAGGGCCTGGTTTGAGGCGATCTTCATCCGTTTTCCAATAATGGCTTCACAGATAAGGGCCAGCGTGTTTACCCGATCCTTCAGCATCACCCCCCCGACCAGGTTGTCCCTTTTATCCGTTGCCCTGGAGGAGATGCAGCTGAAATATTTGATCACCTCTTCTTCCCCGCTGCACACCATCTGGTCCGGCGTTACTTTTCTTCTGAAATTGCGGTTTTCAACATAGGGCGTAAGACGGCACCCTTCAAGCCCCTTGTCGACCCATGCTCGGGTATCTTTTTTGTCGAGCACCAGGCACATCCTGACACCCTCCAGAATAAAGGCTTCAGCGCCGTCAGGGGAAAATTCTGAAATTCGCGCGGCCTGCTCCAGAAAAAAAGGCCATCGGGATAATAGAACGGACCCCTTTTTCTCAAAGACCACGGATTTTTCCAGATAGGACCGGGTTGCCTTCCACATTTTTCTACCGGCTTGAAGGGCCACGGCGGCCTGTTCTCCCCATTGCAAAATGCCCTCCGGGCCAAAAACTTTGAGTGCATCAGGGGTTTGCTGTGTGAATAAAATGGCCACATTCACGTCCAGACCGAAGAGTTTGCGGGTTAATTCGATCCATCGGGCCATCAATGATGGATCTCGGGGAAGGGACATCATGGTGCGAAAATAGTGCTCTACCAACGCCCAGTGAACAGCACTCAATGAGACGGCGCCCTCCAGAATCAAATCCTTTAATGGATGTTTTTCAAGCGCTGCCAGGTCATGAAACCGTGCCAGAAAAAAAGATCTGGCTTTTTTTGACCGCCAGTGAGACACCGAGGCACAGATCGTTGTGTAGGCTGCCAGGGTTGAAGGGGCCAATCCGGCGATCAGGTCCGGATTATCCTCCAGGAAGAGTTCCAGTGAGGTTTTTTGATCTTTGATGATGTTTTTGAAACGGGCGGGCAATTCCATTGGGGCTCTAAAATATCCCTTCGACGATTTCCTTAATGGCATCCTGCATTTCAGAGTCATCGGACATGGCGCGGGTGACCGCTGTTTCACAGGCGACGGTGGGGGCCAAACCCACGGAGATCAACTTGGCGGCGTAAACCAGGAGGCGGGTGCTGATGCCTTCTTCAAGTCCGTGTTGCCGCAGGTTGCGAACCATTTCCCCCAGGCGAACCAGACTTGCGGCGGTTTTTTCGTCTACGTTGCTCTCCTTCATGATAATGGATTGTTCCTTATCCTCGGCGGGATAGGTGAATTCCAGGGCCACAAAACGCTGGCGGGTTGAGTGTTTCAGATCTTTCATGACGCTCTGGTAGCCGGGATTGTAGGAAATCACCAGGGAAAAATCAGGATGGGATTCCAGAAGCAGCCCCCTTTTTTCCTGGAGCAGTATCCTTCTGTCGTCGGTAAGGGGATGAATCACCACGGTGGTATCTTTCCTGGCTTCAACCACCTCGTCCAGATAGCAGATGGCGCCGTGCTTCACCGCCAGGCTCAGAGGGCCGTCCGACCATACGGTTTCTTCTCCTGCCAGAAGGTATCGGCCTACCAGGTCGGAAGCCGTCAGGTCTTCGTGACAGGCGATGGTGACCAGGGGACGGCCCGTCTTCCACGCCATGTATTCAATGAATCGTGTTTTACCGCAGCCTGTGGGTCCTTTCAGCATGACCGGGAGCCGCAGGCTATAAGCCGCTTCAAAGGATTCAATTTCATCTTTGACAGGCAGATAAAAGGGTTCTTGGGTAATATGGTAGTTCTCAATTGCGATGCCGTTCTTTTTTGTGGATTTTGAGTCTGTTTTCATTTTCAGGTCGCCTTTTGTTTGCTATTAGGTGTTACAGGTTCAGTTCCGGGTCGTCCTCTCTCAATCGCTCTTCGACGGCTTCAACGCCGCCCATTTGTTCCATTTTGGCCATGTGGTTACCCATACCCGGTATGGCCTCATGTGGGTTCGTAAAAGTGGGCGGCGGGATCTTGACCTTGTCCACGATGGCGACTTCCGTTGTCAGGAGTGTGGAAGCGGTTGATGCCGCATTTTCGAGTGCATAACGCGTCACCATGGCCGGATCGATGACGCCCTGATCCAGAAGGTCGCCGAATTCGCCGGTCAAGGCGTTAAAGCCGATGCCATTGTCAGCTTCTTTGATTTTCCAAACAATGCTTTTACCTTTAAAACCCGCATTGTCGGCTATCAGTCGTGCGGGTTCCAGAAGGGCTTTTCGCGTCACAATCACGCCGAAGTTTTCATCTCCTTCAAGGGTTAAGTCATCCAGGACCCTGGCGCAGCGAATGAGGGCTGCCCCGCCGCCGGGAACGATCCCTTCTTCGCGGGCCGCAATGGTGGCGTTGATGGCATTGTCCACCCGGGCTTTCTTTTCTTTCAAGGCCGATTCGGTTGGGGCCCCCACGTGTATGGTGGCGATGCTGCCGCCGATTCTTGCCAGTCGTTTCTCTGTTTGTTCCCGGTCATAATCCCAGGTGGAAAGTTCGACCTGGGCTTTCACTTCGCGGATACGCTTTTCAATGGCCGATTTATCTCCCCGGCCCCCCACGATGAATGTATTATCCTTGTCCACGATGACACGGCTGCACCGACCCAGATGATCGATGGTTACGCTCTTGATATTCAGCCCCATATCTTTGGAGATCACCCGGCCGCCGGTTACCGCTGCGATATCCTCCAGATTGAGTCGCCTTCTCTCGCCGAATCCCGGCGGTTTTGTGACCATCACCTCCAGGTTGTTGTCGTGCTTGTTCCGGATCAGGGTGGAGAGCGCCTCCCCGGTAACGTCATCCGCGATGATCATCAAAGGGCCGTCGGCCTTGACGACCTGTTTCAAAAGGGTCAGAAGGTCTTCCACCGTGCTGATTTTGTCATCGAAGAGCAGGATATAGGGATTTTCCAGGGTGGCGCGCATGGTTTTCTGGTCTGTGACAAAATAGGAAGAAACGTATCCCCGATCGTAGTGCATGCCCGGCAGGACTTCTATGACGGTTTCAATGCCGTTTCCCTCTTCAGCCAGCACTTTGCCGTACTCGCCCGATTTTTCGAAAGCGTCGGAAACAATTTCACCGATTTCCATTTCGTTGTTGGCGGAAATAGTGGCAACACGGGCGATTTCCTGCTTACTTTGCACCGGTTGGGAAATTTGTTTTAATTCCGCCACGACTTTTTCCACGGCTTTGTCGATACCCCGTTTCATGGCGACGAGGTTGACGCCCGCAGCCGCCAGCTTGCAGCCTTCCCGAAAAAACGCCTGTGTGAGAACCGCAACCGTGGTGGTTCCGTCTCCCACGATCTTTGACGTTTCTCTGCACGCCACATAGACCAGTTGGGCACCCATGTTTTCGAGGGGATCTTCAAGCATGTCGATGAATCGGGCTACTTTTACCCCGTCTTTGGTGATGTGGGGATAACCGACGGCCCATTCCAGCATTACATTTCGTCCGCCGGGGCCCAACGTCACCTTGACCGCATCGGCCATGGTATCCAAACCTCGCTTGATTTTTCCGCGTGCATTTTCACTGAATCTGATTTTTCTGGCCGCCATGCAGACCTTCCTCCCTGTAACTCTAATTTACCTCTTCAATGAGATGTTTTTGCAGCATCATTGCAATGAATTTTTCCACCGCTCCGACGGCGTCTGCTGCTGACACCTGGTAGTATTGCCTGATAATGTCGATGATGCCGTTCATATCGATTTTTCCGTCCAGGCTTGCGGCCATCAGGGCGCTGCTTTTGCCCAGATTATAAAAGGTATGATCGGAAATATCAATGATAAACGAGCTTTCATCAAAATTGTAAAACCTCGCATCAGGTTTGAATAAAAACACTTTTTCCCTGTTCATGGCATTCCCCGGTTGCTGGCGTTATTCTTCCACTTGATCCCAGAAGATTTGATCCGTGTTCAAAATTTTCAATTCAAAAAGCGTCATGATATCCTCTCTCGACAGGTCTTTTACCCGCAGGTTTTCCGAGGACTTAAGATTGATAAACATTTTCCCCGATATTTCCTTGATGAGGGGGCTTCGCATGGACCCCAGAAAGTGTGTGCCGTGATATTCAAAAAGGACTATTCCGCTGGTGTTCAGCATACTGTCAGGATGTTCCAGGAGCGTGTTGACCGCAGAATTGAGATCCCTCTGGATAAAATAATCGGCGGCGGCGCCATAGGCCCTTTCCACCAGGTTGAGCTCTTTCTCGTCCAGTTGAAGGGAAAAAGGGATGTTGTCCACCCGGATGGCTTTTCGGGAGCTGTTGGAATCAACGTGAATATCAAATTTTTCAAGATCTCTTCCAAGGGCTGATTTTTTCGTAATTTCAAGCCGAAAAAAAGCGATGTTGCCAAAGGTTTTTCTGAACTCGGAGATGAAGGCAATGTTGTCAAGCTCGTCTGTCAGGTTGGCCATGGGAGCGCCGTACATGAAATTGGTTTGAAAAAATTGGTAGTCTGCCTTGCGGGCGGCTTCAAAAAAAGTGTAAACGTCCCGGGTTGTGTAGCCCTTGTTGAAAAACTGCAACACCCGGTCGTTTGCCGATTCCACGCCGACGGCTGTAAAAATGCAGCCGGAGCGTTTCAGTAGTTCAAAAAGCGGGGCGTCAAAGCCGGTATCAACCCGCAGAAAAGACCCCCACGTGATTTTGATCTTTCTTTCAAGAATCCCTTCCGCAATTTTTCGAGCATCTTTAGGCGTCAACGCTTCGGTAATCAAAGAGATGCGAACGGGCTTGCCGGAAAATCCTTCCAGTTCCGACAGGAGGACCTCCAGATTTTTCCGGGTAAACCTGCCGGAATCCAGATATACATAGGTACAGTACGTGCATTTGCCCCAGTAGCATCCTCGCGAGTATAAAACCGGCACGGAGGTGTGGCTGAATTCCGGGCTGAAAGCAACTCTCTGGGTGTCAATATCCACGTAAACTTTTTCCTTCAACGCCTCCTGATCAATGGTTTTTCCGGAGGCCAGATGATCCAGCAGTCCCTTGAGCTTTTCTTCTCCCGAATATTTGACATAGTAGTCAAAAAAACCGCCGTTCGCATAATCCGAGAGCACATCATCTTCAAGGAGTGTGATGGAACTGCCGCCGAAAACAATTTTTGCGGTGGCGCCCGTGTCTTTGAATCGCTTTCCAAAGAGCAGCCCCGGGATCAGCTGGTCGATATGAGGGATGGAGACCAACACCGCATCGTATGATTTTTGTTTGAGATCTTCGGCCATGAAAGCCAGAAAATTACTCAGAAGCGGCATCTCATCGAGGAGGCGACCGTCGATTTCCGAAACGGATTGATCCAGATAACGGTCCAGGTTTAAATTCGGAAGGACCGTATTCTTAAAAAAATAGTCGTAGAGCAGGTTTTTCTTCAAACCCGATACCGTGCCCTGTTGACGGATCTGGTCCAGATACAGTTCAAAGTATTTCAAATAGGGTGAATCGGCGCTTCTGGCATGGGCCATCCTGGCTGAAAAGAGCTGTGAGAGAAGCGCCTGGTCGGAGAGCAGATATTGGACCAGCATTTCGTTCTGATCAATGCAATCCACATGATGTCCATTTTCTTCCAGGAAGTTCACAATCAGATTGATTCCCAGATAGTCTCTCATACGATGCTCGCTGAACAAGGGAAGAACCACGGCTATTTTCATGAAGGTCACCTGTGTCTTATTTTTCTGTGTGATGATTCCAGCGTCGTGAGCGATTTCCGAATTGGGGTAAGGAGAGGCGGGATCACATCATTGAATTCACATATACGCGATTCCGGAACAGTTCCGGAAGGGGATAGCCCCTCCGGAACCATTCCAGATCTGTTAACGTTTGGCCTGTTAGTATTTGCCGTAGAGCTCGGCGCCTTCCATCATGGTAACCGCCATGTTCAGGTTGCCGTTGGGCGGGAACTCGCATCCGGGGGCCAGGATATAACGGCCGCCCGCTTTGAGCTGGTCGCATTCCACCTTGACTTCATCCAGCAGTTCCTGTTTTGAACCCAGGAATAGTCTTTCCGCCGGGTGAATGTAGCCGAACATGGTGATCTTGTCGCCATATTTTTGTTTCATTTCTTCGTGGGTTTCACAATCATCGGAAACGTAGGCATAGGAGATGCCGATGGGATCCATGGAATCAATCTGTGCATCAAAGTAAACATTGTTGCCGCAGTTGTGGACCCATACCGTCGTTTTTGGCCTGATCGTGTCTGCCAGCACCTTGGCGGTTCCGGACTCCACCTTGTTCCACAGCTTCTTGCTCATGATGCCGCCCGAAGCGTAGAGGGTATCCAGGCAAACGCCGTGGACGCCGGTCTCGAGGATTTTCTTGATGTAGTCAACCATGACGTCCTGGATCACCAACTGGGCTTTCATCACCGGATCAAAATTTCTGACACAGTCAAAGAAGAGCTTTTCAGCACCGCGCATCATGCCCAAGAGACCGAGGGTACCGAAAACAAAGGCCACAACCGCCGTATCCTTTCCCACCTCGTTCATCATGATGTCCATGGTCTTGACATACTCGTTCATGCGGGAGAAGCCCGCCGGTCCGTTGGTTACGCAAGCCTCGATGGGCTTTACGTTCCCATAGCTGTCGGCGTCGGGCACCATGGGGTTGTCGTAGTTGGGCCGGGTGGTGTCATTGAGCAGGAACTGTGTTTCCTGGCCGAAATCATGGGCTTCCACAGTCAGGTCCCACAAGAGAACATGGACGTCAAACCCGATCAGGTCCTGGGCTGCAATTACTGATTTGGCAAAGAGCTCGCCTTCTTTTGAAAACTCATCGAACCGTGCACCATAAACGCTGCGCGCCACGCCGAGCATGAGCGGGCAGACCGGAACCCGATCCGCCTCTTTGCCTTCGATTGCCATTACTGTCCGTTCCAGACTATTCATTTCGTTCTCCTCCTCTTACGTTTCCAACGGCCCACTGAGGAATCGCTGGCGTCCCCTTGGGGATCTGGTTATTTCTTCCAGGTGATGGCCGGGTCAGGACATCTCGGCCATTACCTTTTCGATGCCTTTGTTATCAGGGATACTCACCAGAAGAACATCTTCTCTTCCGCTCTTACCCTTCAGTGTCTCCCTGATCGATTTCAGCTTCTGTTTGTCCACCATGTCAACCCGCGTGATGGCGATCCTGTGACTCCTGGTTATATGGTTGATGAGCGTTTGCTTCCTCTCCCGCCACAAAAAATCAAACTCAGGTGCATCGACGAGCGCAAAAACCGGGCCCACTTCGTATTTCACGTCCCTTTGACCCATGGCGAGAGCGGTCAGGATCTCGGTGGTTACCACCAGTTCAAAAGGTTCTATGAACAGGTAATCGGGATCTACCGTTCTTTTGATCTCCTTGATCATGTTCGTCAGGCTGCCCGCCAACGTACAACCCACTCAGCCCCCTCGAAGGTACTCAATATGAACCTCATTGGACTGAACGAATTTATCGTCGTAATCTTTTTCCCCCCGTTCATTGACGATAATGGCCGATTTTTTGCCCCGGCGCCACATCCGGCTTACGATTTCATGAATAAGCGTGGTTTTTCCGCTGTTCTGCACACCGCAGAAGGTTACGGTTTTCATGGTTACCTAGAAATAAGGACTTTCCTGCGAATCATTCTTTTTCCTCACCCTCTTTAAACTGGTCCTCTAACTGCTGTTGATGTTCCTCCTTGCTCATGAGAAAATCAAACTTGTCAAAATAGGTGTGTTCTTTTTCCTTCACAACAAAAATATCATTTTGGTCGGCGATCTCATGGATTCCTTCCAGGGTGGCGGCCTTGACCGCATCTTCAGGGATTCCCTGCACAATGCTGTTGATAGCAAAATAGAGGTCTTTCACCGGATGGGCGAGACTGCCGCTGGAGTACGTGCCATGGGCTGTCCCGATGGTGTCCGCCTTAACGGTCCCGCACTCTGTCCGGATATGACTCTTTATGTGTCCGATGGCGCGGGCCCCCAGATCCATGCATTTTTCGGCAATGGACATCATCATGCTTTCAGCCATTTCCTTGACCTGCTTTTCAGCCATGGCCTGTTTGCAGGTCAACCGGACCGCCACGCCGTATCCGCTTACCCCATGATCCGTGTAGCATCCCTCGTCGGTGTTCCCGATTTCAGTGGATTCCGCCACGGTGCTTACTCCTTCCCATCCAGGATGATTTTGACAAGCTGATCCAGTCCTTCGCCGGTGAAGGCGGAAATAAAAACAGTCTCTGCCGTTTGGTTATGTTCCTGGACGCGACGGGCGATGTCATCCAGTTCGCTCGGATCGACGGCATCAATTTTACTGATGGCCAGGTAATCCGCATCTTTGACCTGGTTGACAACCAGATTTCCCAGCAGGTCCATATCCAGCAGTTCCGCCGGCCGCGTGGCGTCAAACAAAACAAATGCCGACCCTACGGTCAATTTGGCATCGCGCATGCCCATTTTGGCGGCTGTCTTTACCTGATGGGGTATGGCGACCCCCGTGGGTTCAACCAGAACATAATCGGGATTGAACTGCTTATAAAGGCCAACGAGGGTTTTGCCGAATGAGACGGCCACCTCGCAGCAGATGCAGCCGCCGCCGATATCCTTGACGGTCATACCGCCTTCCTCTATGATTTTACCATCAACGGGAATTTCACCGATTTCATTGACGATGAGGGCTACTTTGCGTTTCCCGCCATCCGCGATCATCGCGGCCAGTTTTAAAATCAGGGTTGTTTTTCCGCACCCGAGAAACCCTGCGATCTGAGTTATTTCCATTTTTTTCTCCCCTTCTCCGGTCAAGCAGATCCCCAAGAGCCGGTAGCACTTGAAGGCTGAAAATCATTACGCATACTATCTTTCTCTGTTTTTAATCTTACCCGACCATCAAATAAATAAAAGGATTTAAAATGGGTAATAAACAGGTATAACAGCATACCCATTATGGGCGTTTTACGCGTCGTTATCGGCTAAAGGATGATTTTTATCTAAAAAGAGGATGAATATTCAAGCGATATGCTGTAAAAACGGCTTTGAACTCAGGAAAGAATAAAGGTTGATGCGCCGTCGCTTGAGCCCCAGCTTTTTACGGATATTACGCCGGTGCGTCTGAACCGTTTCCAGGGAAGTCCCCATTTTTTCGGCAATTTCCTTGCTGGAGAGTCCGGATTGGATGTGACTGCAGATGAGCATCTCGGAGCGGGTCAGGTTGAGAAAACGGCCGTCAAGTTCCTTTGAAAAACCCCGCGTCAGGTTAATGAGCTGGTCCTGCAGCAGTTCCAGGTAGCTGTTTCGGATATCAGTTGACTTTTCATTCTTGATTTTTTCCAGGGCAGGAATCAAGAGCGTTTCGACTTTGTGGCTGACTCCGGTCTCGATGCCGCTTCTTTCCCTTTCAAAGGCTTTCATCATGTTTCGAATGGTAATATACATCTCCCGTCTGTTGGCCTTTTCGTGGCGCAACTGTTCCTTGAGGTTTTCATGGGAGCTCAGATCGCGAATGACGATGCTGAAAACAGACGTTCTTTCGACAGGGACGCGTTTGACTGTCAGTTTTATGGGGAATTGAGTTTCATCGCGCAGTCCCTTCAATTGTCCCGTCCAACTGATGTGCTCTCCGATGTTTTTAAGGGCACTGTTTAACGACTGACGATCTCTCGTTACGACGAGGCTTCGGCAGTCGGAGCCCAGAAGCCGTTGATAGGAGGTTTTGTAGATTTGGCACAAACGATCATTGGCGTTAGCGATTTTCAAATCGGAGTAGGCAAAAAGAATTCCTTCACCCGTATCTGGATAGAGCGTATGAAAAATAGAGGTATAATAATCAGGTGTCTGGTTTTTTTTATCCGACATTCTTTTCCAATTGCATGATCAAATGTTGAATTGCTTGATTCAGAGACTATTTATTCCGCCTGGCCCCGATGACCGCCAGGCCCATGATTAATACGATAAAGAGGGACGCAAACCATTGCACGCCTGAAGAAGACAGGTCAGTTGTTTCCTCATCCTTCTTAATTTCCTCCATTTTGTAGCCTTCGATACTTTTTTCATCCACACTTTCCTTGGAAGGTTGCTGTTCCCGGGCGGATTTTGTTTGGGATGTTTGTGGATCGGAAGTTTGAGGCTTTTTATCAAATCCATCGTTTAATTGTTTCTGCAACGCTTTTCGTTCCCGGACTTGCTCAGCAAGGGTTTTTCCCATGGCCTGTTCAATAGCGATCTTGAATTTTTCCACCATCTCGGGCGACATGACCCCCGGCATACTGATGATGCTCACCACCATCTGGTTGAGGAAGGGATTGTTACACGTGTGGTCGCAGCAGGCAACACCTTTTTCCACAACATTGACGGCATATTCAACGGCCAGTTTCTTTTTTACCGCATCGTCCGCTTTCCAATAGCCTTTGCGAATCGTCTCCACCATGCGAGCGGTAATGGATTGATAGGCCCAAGGGTTCTCCTTATTGAGAAATTCCTTGATATCGAGACCATATTTATCTTCCACATAAACTTCATAGGTCTGTTCCCATTTGGCTTTGTCGATGGCCTTGGGCACCGTGACCTGCCAGCCCCACATGTACTCCACATAATTTGACATCTCACGGGCCCCCGCATAGCCTTCCTTTTTCATACCTTCAATCCATTTGGGATTGAGGTATCGCGTACGAATTTCACGACCAAAGGTTTTCGCCGCATTTTCCACCTCCACCTGACCGGGCAAACGCTGCATGGTGATCAGGGTGTCGGGGTCTTGCCCGCTTTCATGTTTCACCGCCAGGGACAGCCCCCCCAGGTATTGAAACATGTCATCGTTATCCAGGGCGCCGAAAATGTTGGAGGAGAGCGAATGGATGGTAACGTTGACGTCTTTGAGGTTTTCCTTGAACAGCTTTTTGGCGGGCGCCCCCCACTTGCCCATTCCGAAAGCATGGCCCTCCCTGTTTTCAAACACCTCAGCCACCTCTTTGGATGACTCCCAAATCCCCGAATTGGATGCCATGGTGTCTACGCCTGTGCCATAGTCCCCCGGTTTTTCAGTGAAAATACGAACCCTGGAAAACAGGTCCGCCTCTTTTTCGTCCATGCCCCCCTGGATCAGACGATCTTTTATGCTGCGGTTATGTTCACGAATGAAGTTTTGCATATCCGTCTGAATGGATGCCTTCTGGACGGCTTTATCCAGAAAGAGCATGAAGTTGGGAAAGAGATCGCGATAGAGTCCCGATGGGTTGATCAAGACATCGATCCTGGGGCGATTCAGCTGTTTTCCCGGAATCACTTCAACGCCGGTGACCCGGTTGCCGGGGTCCCACACGGGTTTCAGCCCCATGAGATGAAGGATGGTGCTTTCGTTCAACCCTTCATTCCGAATGGTTTCCGTGGACCACAGCACCACAGCGACTTTCTCAGGATACTTTCCGTTTTCCTTCAGGCTTTTGTCAATTAGTTGCTGAGCGGCCCCTTTCCCCAATTCCCATGCCGCCTTAGAGGGAATCTTGTTGGGATCAAAACCGTAAAAGTTGTTGCCCGTGGGAATGGCAGAAACATTCCGGATGGGGTCATTTCCCGGCCCCGGGGGGATATAACCGCCGTCAAGGCCTTTCATCAGGTGATCGATTTCCCGGGGGCCGGAATCCATGAGCGCCTTTTTAACGGCGGCATTTTTTGAAGACGGATTCTGCTTCATAATGGCCTTTACCGTATCCGCCAGGCTTTCATCATCCGGGGAGCGTCCAAAGGTGTGAAGGCCGTAGGGCATCAGGTTTTCCTTCATTTCAAGTAGGTATTGTTCGATTTGGCGCAGGGTGTTTTCGTTAATTTCCGATATTTGAAGATCCTTATCCAGCCCGATTTTTTTAACGGCTTCTTCGATTTTTTGAAATTTCGCCGAATCGGTTCGGCTCCCCATGGCGGAGGCCTGCCAATAGTTGTTGATCATGTCATAGAGACTGCTGTATTCATGGTGGAGGCCCCCTTCCTTGACCGCCGGCGTCAGGTGATCCACAATAACGGCTCGGCCCCTTCTTTTGGCTTGGATTCCTTCTCCCACCACGTCCACGTTGTAGGGATAGATATTGGGGATGTCGGTTATCAGGACATCCGGGGGGCACGAGGGCGAAAGACCGGCCTGTTTCCCGGGTAGCCATTCCTGGGTGCCATGGGTCCCCAGATGGATCATGGCATTGGCGTTAAAACCGTGTTTCAACCAAAGGTACGCCGCGATGTACTGGTGGTGGGGGTAGAGGGTCGTATCATGATAGAGTTTCATGGGATCATCCCCTTGCCCCCTGGCGGGTTCCGGCATGATGAGTACATTGCCGAGGATGATGACCGGTATGATCAATTGATTATTTTTCATCATGATTTTTGATGATTCTACTTTTCCCCATTGCCGGATCACATTCTTTCTGAACCCTTCCGGGAGTCGGTTAAACCATTTCTTATAGGTCGTAACGGGTATCAGGACCGCCTTCTTTTCGTTAAGCAATCGGTCCAGTTCCCCCGGCGCCCAACTGCCGATATTCCGTCCGAACTTCAGGACCAACTCTTTGACGGCATCCCGGTCGATGCGTTTGTCTACCTCGAATTGGTATCCTTCGTCTTTCATGCGGTTGAGGATCAGTTCGAGGCTGGCAAATACATTCAGGTATGTGGCCCCCACATTTTGTTTTCCCCGACTGTTGTTGTAGTAGAGGATGGCGATGCGTTTCTCATTTTTAGGACGTCTTTTCAGTTCAATCCATTTTTTCAGGCGGGGCAGAAGCAGGGAGAGGTTTTCCCGGATGGGCTCCTGGATAAAAAGGCTTTTGCCTGATTCTTTGGCTTTCAGGTTTACCTTTCCGGTCAAAAGGGTTGGTTCGACCATTCCGGAAATTTCCGGGTTTGCCACGCTCCAGACAATGTCCATGCTCGGGATGCCCACGGGATCAACGCGCCATTCATCAATGGTGATGGCGTGAAGGTTGATGATGTTGAAAATGGGGGTCTTGAGGTCATTAAGGGCGCGCTGCATCTTCAGATTGAGGGCCGAATAGAATTTGAGGGACAAGGCCAAAACAAGATCCACTCTGGATTTCCCTGAGTCATCCACCAGAAAAGAGGTCAGGATCCGGTGCGCGGAACCAAAACAGGGAAGCACGTTAAACCCTTCATTTTCAAGCGTCTTGATGATGGCATCAATGGCCCCCACCTGTCCTTCTTCAAGGTTGGACGTAAAGAGCATCATGCCGATCCAGGGGTTATGTTCAACATACTGCGCCCGGTTTTGATACCATTTGAGGTATTCTTCATGGTCCGTAAAAAGCGCTTTTGCATCGTTGTGGTAAATCCCTGTTTGGGGCATCCTTTCCACTTTTTCATAGGTGATGCCCGGGTCGAAATTATGATGGGCCAAACGATAAATCATGTTTTGCACATTGGTCACAGACGGGTTTTTGAAATATTCTTGAATTTCGGAATCAAAAATAAACCCCTTCCTTTTAAGACCTTCATCATCCCGTGATCGTCTTAAACCATGGATTTTTTTCCCGGATACGTCTACATTTTTCAACACATAATCCGTCAGTTCACTGGCCATCACATCCAGGACGATGACTTCTGATGCGTTGATGAAATTGCTTGCTGATGAGTCTTCGGCCAGATCTGAAAAGGTGAATGATTTAACGTCAATGTCTTTGGGAAGTGTGAGTCCGTCAATTGATTTGTTGAGGAGGTAGCTGTCTGCATCGATGACAAGAAGCGTCAATTGTTTTGGGAAGGCGGCGGCGGGAAACAGCATTAAAACGAAACATATTATGATAGAAAATGGCCTTTTCATGGGGTCGTCACTTAACGTTTATTGTTCAGGGACATAAACCATTGTCCCATCTTCCAACTTGTAAGCCACCCCCAGTCTTTCCCCCCGGCCTTTGGCTTTTTGCTTTGAAACTTTCATCGCTTTGATTTTGTTGCCTTTTTTGGTGATAATCTCCATTTCTTGATTTTTACTCATTTTCAAAATCGTCATTTCCGATTTTTCACTCAGGAGATCCTGGAGATTATAGGCTGAAAAAATGGTAACGATCAGACCCACGATAAAGACCAGACCGATGTCAAAGAGATTGGCCACTCCCGTTAAGGGATCGTTTCCCGGGGCTGCTTGACCCACTCCCCCTCGAGCATACAGGCGGCTTCTTTTTTTTGTGAAATATTTCATTTTAATTTGCCAGAGAATGATCAGAAAGCAGATCCGTGGCCATTTCAATATTCTTGATGTCTTCTTCGACCCACCTTTTTTTGATGGTATAGAAAAAGTAGGCGACCATTCCCATGGTCAGCCCTACCACGGTGGTTGTAAAAGCGATGACGAGATCCGAGGAAAGCTTCGTCATATCCCCTTGTCCCAGAGCCGCCAAGCCCGTTCCCATGGGGATCAACGTGCCGATCAGGCCCAGCCCGGGGCCGATTCGAACAACCATGCCGACTTTCTCCAGTGATTTCCTGAGGCTCAGGGTTTTTTCCTGCAATACGTTCTCCGTTTCAATCTCGGAAGATTTCCGACCGTCGGCGAACATGGATCGCAATTTGACCATGTAGTCGTCAACCCGCCGTGGAAAAACAGATCGATTGTCCGGTGCTGAAATAATTCCGGGCAGTTCTTCGGGTTCGCAATGTTCCAGTCGAACCCTTTCCAACCATTCGGCAAAAAAAGCACCGGTGCAAATGAGCATCCAGAGGGTTAGTGCAACCAGTAGAAACATGACCGGGTACAGCAAAGAGGAAGATATGAGATAGATGAATAATTTTAGTAAAGCCCCTATGTCCATTGTTGCCTCGCTTTCAGCTTCTTTGTCATCCTGATGAACCCCCATACAAAAAACGCAGCAATGACGCTGGTGAGCAACAATAGTTCACTTGAACCCACTATCTGTGTTTCACCCTGATAGGCCGCCAGCCTGTAAACTCTGCCCACGTTTCCAAATTGGGGCAAGACAATGATGGATAGAAGGAAGTAAATTGAGATAAGCACCATTGCGGTTCCGATGGTCAATTCGGGGGTGCCTCTGGCGTTATTTTGCCAAAGTGCCATAATGATAATGGTTACCAAAACAATGCCCATAAATGCCAGATAAGTCAAAATAGAAGCCACATGAACTGCATCGGGAAAGTAAGAAATTAAAAATGATAGACTGAGAAAGATGACGGTAATGCAAACAGGGCAGGGAACGATCAATGCCATCCATGCATGTTTTCCTTTATTTAATTTTCCGCCGCTTCTAAGCAGCAGAACGCCCCAGACCAAAAGCCCGGCTGCCATCAACACGTGTAAAACCATGCCGTATTTGAGAAACCGCTGAACGGTTTCGAAATATGAAATGATGTCAATCATGTGGATGATATACGCACAGGACAAAAACAGGAAAAGGTATACGAGGGCATAAAAGGAAAGGAACACGAGCCTGCTTTTCCCCTTTTCCTTCCGGGTCAACAAATAATGAATGCCAATGCCGCTCTTGACGGCAAAGATGGCCATGGCAAAGACAATGCCGATAAACAAAGTTTTGAGTTCCATAATCGTCATCTCCTTGATTGAAGAATCATTTTGTCTCAAAGAAAAATATTTGTATCAAAATCAAGTGTCGGTGTGCTTTTGTCCTCCATGGTTAATTCGGCGATGGTGTTGTCATGCATAGACCCGCTTGTCCCGGTTTAAGGCGTTCAAAATCTCCATGGCCTCATCAATGGTGACCGGTATCCGGTCGTTTTCAGAGGGGTCATCGAGGATCCGCTGAAAAAGCTTGGTCAAAATGGGCGGTTCGAGACGGGAATTCCTCAGAAGTTGTTCATCGGTTAAAATTTCTTTTGGTGGTCCATCGGCGATGATCTGCCCGTCAACCAGAACAATCATCCGCTTTGCGATTAAAGAAGCGATGTTGATGTCATGGGTCACAATCACAAATGTATAATGGTGATGACTGTTCAGATGCCGGATAAGGCCCAGCAGGTGATCCGTTGAGGCCGGGTCAAGACCCGAAAACGGCTCGTCAAGAAGAATCAAGGGGGGTCGCATGGCGATAAGCCCGGCCAACCCGACCCGCTTCATTTCGCCGTGGCTGAGCCGGTGAATGGGCCGATTCTCAAGGTGACGCACCTCCACCTGGTCCATGGCGGTTTCCACGAGACGGTTGACCTCCTCCGGGTCCAGACCCAGGTTCGTGGGGCCGTAAGCGATATCTTCACGCACATGGGTGCAAAAAAGCTGGTCATTGGGGTCCTGGAAGAGAATTCCCATGTAGCGAAATGCGTCGCGGCGGTCCTTCTTCCCCAGTTTCTTGCTGCTCAACAGAATCTCTCCCTCCCCGGGAGTCAAAATACCGGCAAACAATTTCAAAAGCGTTGTTTTCCCCGATCCATTGGGACCGCAGGCGACCACGATGTCATTTCTATAAATGGAGAAATTAATGTCTTTCACGGTATTTCCCAACAGATTCGCATAGGTGAAAGACACATTCCTGCAGTCAAGCACGGGGCCGTCGCCGTTGATGTATTCGGGTGTCACATCACACTGGTTGGGACAGGATTCGTCGTTTAGGACTTTACTTTCCATCTTCCCTCATGGTTTTTCGCCCCCCCTTGTAACCATCGCCAGATAGATTCTTTCAGAACGATCGAAAGCGCGCATGAAAACCTGGGCGCCGATGCGAGAAAGGGTCTTCAGGGCGTTGGCCTTCCCGGCCCGGCCGCCACGGGCAGAGGATGCCGTATGCATTCGGGTGAATTCATCAAAAAGAAGAAACGAATATCGGTACATCATGGCCAGTGTGTCAACGAGAATGCTGGGGACTTTATACCACCTGAACGCTTCGAGAATTCTGTAAAACGGTGTGGTGACAAAGGTCAATACAAGCCAGGTCATATCGCAGTAGACACGTATGGCCACTTCCCCGCCCTGAATGATCCCCTCCCTGTAAACCGTCAATTTTCCCAGTTCGTAGATCGGTGTTTTGCCGAATCCCACCGAAAAACCGGCAACCGCCACGGCTGTTGCCAGAAGGGGGCCGAGGAAAAAAATCAGTGTCCTTCCTAACGGCGGTCTGGTCCACAAAACCAGCAAAAATCCGATAATTAATAAAAATACGCTTAGCCCGTTGATGGCCAGGCCGATGTTCAGAATGATAACCGTTGCGAGCATCCCCAGTTTCAACCGTGGGTCCCAGGCAAACACGCCCCGCAGGGGTTTTCCCTCAAGTTGCTGTTCTGAGGCGATGAATTTATCGAGATTCAGATAACGGCCCATTCTCTTTTCTCTCAAACAGGAGGTGCCACCAGCGGCCGATGATGAATCCGCAGATGGCGCCGCCAAGCAGCATGACCGTGTTCCAGACATCACCCAGTGCCTCTAGATTGATATAGGGATCCCTTGGCGCCCTCCCGGCGTCTTCCGCCAGTTTTTCGTTAACGGCCTCATCCATGCCCGCCATCCCTTCCCCATGGGCTTCGCTCGACTTTTCTTGGGTGGTTGTTGTATGGGTTTTCTCCTGTTGCGCGAACACGGGAGCGCTTTGGAAGAGAACAAGAAAAGCCGGGACGAAAAGCAGGGCGGCAATGCCGGCAATCACTTTGAGTGATCTCAATACATCCGGGCGCTGTTTGAAAATGTAGCTCAAGATGAAGCCGGTGACAAACATCTCCCCGATGGCGATGGGCAGTTGGGTGGGGATGTACGCGGTATACACAGCAATAAGATATCCGGTAAAAGTGAATTGCGGATCAGGTCCCCCGGAAAGGATGGCGGAGAGGCTCAAACCGGCGAATACATAGGTCATGATGTCGCCGATTAACCCCCCGATGGCGCCGGAAACAAAGAGGGATAAACCGGCCTTACGGGCGATCCGAAAAAAAAGCCACCCGAAAAAAGCGCCCCCCACGCCCAGCGTAATCACATTCGCCCCCCAGGTGGAAAAGCCCCCATGGGCAAAAAACGCTGCCTGAAGCAACAGGGTCAGCCCGGTGACGGCGATTCCGATGAATGGGCCCAGCAATATACCCACCAGGGGTGAGCCGCATGGATGGGAGGTCGTGCCCGTAAAAGCGGGAATCGGTATGAGTGAGAGAAAGAATATGAAGGCGCCGGCCATCCCAAACAGCGCTTTTTTTTCAGGATATTCGGCTGCCATATCTTTCATTTTTTTGGCGCCGAAACCCACCAGGCAAAGTGCGGCAGCCGTGTAGGCCACAGCCGGAACACCGGTGATAATCCCTTCTGAGATATGCATGAAAACCTCTTAAACAGGTCGTTAGAACTTAATTTCTACCACTTGACGAATTAATTCTGCATCATGGTCTTTGTCCCGGATTGCCCCCGCAACACAGCCATTTAAATGCTCTTCCAGGATAAGGATTCCCAGGGAACGCATGGCGCCAATTGTTGCTGAAATCTGCTTGAGGACATCCATGCAATCCCTGTCTTCTCCGACCATTTTCTTGACGCCGCGCACCTGGCCTTCGATGCGGCTCAGCCTGTTAACATATTTGGATTTGTCATTTCCGCAAAGCGACATTTTTTATCTCCTATACCTATGGGGGGTATGAGTATGCTGTTTTGCTGAACAAGTGTCCATCATCCAAAGGTTGATGATTGATCATTTTAAGGTTGATATTTGGGCTTATCGTGGCTGATTTTGGTGGGTTCGAAAAAAAGATCGCATTGAAGTAAGGAATTGTTTCCTAATTTAATAGGATGTAGATCAATGTAAGGTTAATGATGGAGATGATGGATCGGAAGGTGTTTTCGGCGCCAGAAATTGTGATTTAACTTTTTTGAACACTTCAATCACAATATCGGGATAGGATGCATGGGAGTACCTATGGGGTATGCCCGCAAGTTCCCTTAAAAAGAATTCGTCTTCGGGCATTAAATATTCATGAACCCGCCACCAGTAGGCTGTCAGATCCTGAGAAAATTCCACATTATTATCGGCCAACCCGTAAATGGGCATGAATTCCCTTAATTTACGGCACAGGAAAAGGGCTTTGGTCCATGGGTGGGGCAGGACTTTTTGATAATTGAGTTGGTCCTCCACGATGGGGCTTATCCTGAAAAAATAAAAATGAGCCTGCTGGAAACCCTCGCCCATTTCGATGAGTGTTTTCGTGGCAAAATAATTTCTCAGCCCCATTTCAAGGGAGGAAACCACCTCCCGTATATGGTTCTCAGCCAGGCCGGATACCGGCATCAGGGGAAGAATATTTTTTCCGAAGTTGAGTTGATTGAATTCCGGCTGGCGTTTTTGAATACAAAGTATTATCTCATGCGCCAACCAGCCTTGCAGAGCCAAAGAAGGGATATTATTCAGGCTCTCTTCACAAATATGGATTGTAAAGTGCCCCCCGTGCTGCTCAGAATAAACGGGGCCGGCAATTGCCCTGGCCGGTATCGCTTCATAGGCAGCCCGGGTCGGATAAAAGGAAAGATCTATGGTATATGATCGACTGTCATCTGTTTTTTTTAAAAATTCCGCAACAAAATTCCGGGAATATTCTTGAAATTTTTCAGAAGGAATGATTTGTGGAATGGTGTTCATCATGGTATAGAAATTAAGTCCGATTATTTGGTCGGCTTTATAACAAAACATTAAATTTATGGCAAGGGGTATTGCTTTGTACATTATGACCACCCTGGTGGAGAAAGGGAATAATCAGGATGAAAGAGCTGAATAAGGCTGATTTTGAGGCGGAAGTTTTGAGCAGTGACCTTCCCGTTGTCGTTGAAATATGGGGGGATTGGTGAGCCACCTGCCAGATATTGACGGCTCAGGTTGAGACCCTCGCCAAGGAAGAGTACAGGGGAAAAGTCAATTTCTATATTGTGAACGCCGCTGCAAACCGGACCCTCGTAAATTCGTTGAATATCAGAGGGGTCCCTTCATTTTTGTTTTACAAAAACGGTCAGCTTTATGACACGATGTCGGGCAATCATCTGAAGAAAGATCATGTCAGAGATAAAACGGATGCGATGTTGTCTTCTTGAACTTGAAAAAATATCAATCTTTTCGTGAGCGACCCCCGGGTTTCAGTGTTTTCACTTTCTTCAGCACCCGAAGAGATTTTTCCAGATCCAAAGGATCGAAAACCTCGATATTCAGGATTCCGCTGAAACCATACTTATTCAAACAATGAAACCAGGCGTGCACTCTTTCCGCCGGCAATACATCCAACCCCAGATGTTCCTCCCATCCGATAACGCCATGGATGTGAATCTCTTTGATCACCGGCAAATACCGCTCCAGTATTTCCCGAACGGATTCCTTCCCCAATAAAAGATGGCCGATATCCAGACAAAATGCACAAAACCCCTGCTGCCGGATGGATTCCAGCAAATTCGGGCTGTAGTTAATGTTTTCCAGGAGAAGCCGTTGTTTTAGCCCTGTCTCCGCTTGTATACGCAGAAGGCTCGTTGTGGCCCTATCCGCCCATTCCGCATACTTGAACTGGTCTTTTTCCATGATGTAACATCCAGGCTCCGCTGTCAGGGTCGGTGTGGTGATGGGTATATGAAGAATGTGGTATTCGGGGTCCAGTTCAGTCAGATGTGCAATGATTTTTGTTGCCATGCGAACAGCCATATCCCGTTTCAGCTTGCTTTCCGCCGCGATTTCAAGGGAGGCCGGTAAATGGACGGAGTAGGTCAAATTCTTTTCTGCTTTTATCTCCTTCAGGAAAAGAATCTCTTCCGCGGTTGGGATATTATGAAGATCGGGTGTATGAAAAATGACAATTTCAATGTGGTTTACAATTCGGGAAAGTCTTTTGACGTTTTCGATCAGATTCAAGCCAAAGACCATGGATGGCGCACTGCACTGATAATATGGGGGGGATGAACACATTCCTTTTTACAATACCATCAGGCGTTGTCTATTGCTTCCTGAACAAGATCCCTTAAACAATGTGGAAAACGTTTTATAATCGGTTCCGTAACCCTGTTTTTATGTGCCAGTATGCACTCACAACAAAGACCATGATTTTGGCAATCCGTCTTTGGGCAGGAACAATATTCATTTATTTTTGTCCTGACAGGGCATTCTATGCTGTTTTTTTCCATTCCTTGCCTCCTGAGAGATATTTATCAGGACAGCTACCACAAATTGCGAGAAATTGAAATTAGAAAAGGGTATATTTTTAAGGGAGAAGATGATACCTAGATTGTTCTTTGCGGCATAATCATTTAGGAAACGTAATAAACAGGGGGTTTTTCATGGCCGAAAACTATCAGACATTGATTGACAAATGCATTCAATTGGGTGCGGAAGACGCAAAATTGATCGATACCAATGAAGTCGTTTTTGATCCTCGCTCCTTCCTGAAATGCCGCTTTGGATGCCAGCGTTGGGGAAAATACTGGACCTGTCCGCCCAACATGGACATTTCCCAGGAAATGTTCATGGAAAGCTTTGAAAAATACACTGTAGGGCTGGTGATTAAAACAGCGGACCAGAAACTGGGCCAGGATGTTTCTCTTGCCATTGAGAAGGAAGCCCTTCTCTATCACGAGGCAGTCTTTGCGTTTGCCTTGGCCCTGTGTGTGAAATGTGACGAATGCGCCTATCCTGATCCATGTCTACATCCGGACCTGGCTCGCCCATCCATGGATGCTTACGGCGTTGATATCGGGAAAACGGTCGAGCTCCTGGATTTCAAAGTTAATTTTAGCGAGGATGGGAAACTCCTCCCTGCCTGGTATTCAATGGTCTTGTTGGACTGATCTGTTTCAGTTAGGTATCTGCTGTGGCCTTGTTGAAAGGAAGATGAATATGTCTGTGGGGGTTATCTGCTGTCGTGTTCTTGAAGCCGAGATGAAAACGGTCATCCGGGATTTTCCGGAAGTATCTCATTTTGAAGTCATGGAGTGGGGGCTCCATATCGAGCCTGATCTCCTCCTGGAAACCTTGACCGCGCAAATCCTGAAGCTCCAGGAAAAAGTGGACGCTATTGTTATGGGTTATGGCCGTTGTCAGATTCTGGATAAACTTCCCGAGCATTTTAAAGTCCCTGTTTTTCGTCCCCCTGCCGATGACTGCATCGGCGTTCTTCTGGGGCAGGAACGATACGAAAAAGCCCTTTTGGAAGAGGGTGGAACATGGTTTTTTACCCCGGGATGGACTGAGCTGGGAATGGATTTCATCTTTCACGAGCTTCAAATCAGCCGGTTGGGGGAAAAGGGCCTGAACCCCATGCAATTGGCCCACCGCATGTTAAAAGATTTTACCCGGGGACTGTTTGTTGAAGTAAACGCGGGAGACGGGGAGGAATTAGAAAAAAAGGCACGAGAGATATCGAAAACGTTTAACCTGAGGTTTGAGAAAAAACCGGGGACCCTTTCCGTGCTTCGGGACACGCTCAAGCAGGCATTGAAAACGCTACCTCCCGGAGATGATGTGATTCCCACGGAAAGGAGACTCGGATGACCCCCTTGGAAAGATTTATGGCCGCTGTTCAATTTAAGGAAGCAGATCGTGTCCCCTGCATGCCGCTCATTTGCGGCGCCTCCAGGAGAGTTTATGGATGCAACTATGAAGAATGGTCCACGAATGCTGATGTGGGAGCCGGATCGCTGCTTCAGGCTCAGGAACTTCTAGGGTTCGATGCGATTTTGACGGAGATTGATCTCAATGTGGAAGCCGCCGATTTAGGCCAGGAGACTCTTTTTCCCCCCGATGATCAATCTTACTCAAATTTTAAAAACCCACTCATAAAAAAACCGGAAGATTATGTGACGAAACTAAAACCGGTTGACCCTTCAAAAACAGAACGGATGGCAGAACACATTCGAATGTGCGATATCCTTATGAATGAAAGGGGGAAAAGTGTTCCGGTCTTTGGTTTTGTCTATGGCCCCCTGGGTGTTCTGTCTGTTCTGCGGGGGCCTGAACTGCTTTTCTCGGACTGCATGAAATACCCCGACGAGGTACATCAAGCCCTCTCTGTGATCACCAGTGTACTGGGAGACTATATCCGGGCGCTGGCAAAAACCGGGATACATGCCATATGGATAGAGACACTGTTCGGCTGTCACAAACAGATGAGTAAGAAATTCTGGTTGGACACGGAAGGTGTGCATCTACGGCGTCTTGCCGAGATTACACGGGAATGCGGCCTTATGCTGATCGCACACAGTTCCGGCGTGGATTTTTATCTCGATGCCCACATGGAGACCATGGCCCCGGATGCCATTTCCTGCGCCTGGGTTCCGGATGGGTTCTCAGACTGGCCCGAAGTCAAGCAGAGGTGCACTGGAAAGGTTTGTATTATCGGCCACGTTCCCCCCATTGACCTTCTCTATCTGGGTCGACCGGATGAGGTCAGAGAGGAGTGTAAAAAGGAGATCCGGGAAATGGCCCAGGGTGGGGGGTTTGTTCTGGCGCCCGGATGGGAATTCCCCTACAACGCATCCCTGCTCAACGCAAAGGCCATGATGGACGCCGCAGCGCTTTATTGAAGACGGTGGCCTCGGTGCCCCGATCAATCAAATGAAGGGCGCCGAGGCCCTAAAGCAGCTAGGCTTCAGGTTGTTTTACAGAAACATTGTCATAACGTGTGGTTTTTTGAATATTTTTGATAATCGTTTCTTCGGTGATCTCACTGGGATCGAATTTGACCCAGGCACTCGCCAATTTCAGCTTAAAGTCCTTTACCCCGTCTGACTTTTCCAAAGCCAGTTTGACTAACGTCTCTCACGTCATTCATATCATGGCCGGAATACTGAGATCGATTTCCTTGGATTCCAGATTGCTCAAATGAATCACCTCCTTTCTCTTGAAATCATTTTTTTGTTTTCCCCTGCATTGGTGACCATGCAAACATTACTTTTTCAGCAACCGGCCGAGCACGCCCTTCTTTTTTGGCTCCGGCGCCGGGAGACCGAGGCTTTTGCAAATGGCCGCCTCAACTTTTTCATCTGAAACATCAGAGCCCTCTGTCAGGATCTCCTCGCCGATCATGATGGCGGGAGCGACCGGCAGGTCAAGCTCAAAGTATTCATCCGTGTTGTATTCGGCAGGAGGCTTGCTAATGGTCTCGATCTCAATATCGTAATTTTCGCCCAACCTGGGCATCATGGTTTTAAAATGTTTTCATGGTTTCCCGTTGGGTTCGTTCATAAAAAATCTGACTTTCAGCATGGTGACCTCCTTTTACAATAGATATGATATAATAATTATGGGTTACAATTTCACACCCCGGTTTCCAAGGAATCGGATATTCCGGGTGTCACAGTTTCCCCTCTCTTTTCAGCTTTGTTATGAGGAATTCCGCTCCTGATCGGGACAATCCACAGCCTTTCGCCAGATCAAAGGGACTTTTTGAACCCGTTTTCTGAACAAAAGCGATGACTTCACCGTCAAGTTCCTCCAGCCAGTCCTCAAACAGTGAAAGGATCTCAGGCTCAGCAACTGATGTAAGTTGCTTTGATCGAGCCACGCTATCTATCATACTCTGGCACATATCCGTTGGATCGACACCTTCGTCCATACAGGTGGCCATTCAAAGATGGACCAGGCTGGTCACCTTTTCATCGGATGACGTGCCGGTCAGATTTGAGACCAGTTCCAGCTGGGTTTCTTCTTCCAGGAGGGGAAACAGCCTGTTCAGCACACCTGCCAACGCCAAGGCCGCTTCCTCAGGTTCCACGGCATCAACCAATTTTTGCACTTTTGAATTTAACCAGGTACCAGAAATCATACTGAATTATCTCCGAAAATTAAAATGACTTTCTTTTTGACAACAGGTCCGTGACCAGTTCATCCAGACGTCCGAGGATGTCGTTAATCTTCTTGTCCGCTATTTCGTAATAAACAAAGGGCCCCTGCCGCTCGACATTGACCAGAAGCGTGCGTTTTAGTTCCTTAAGGTGGTGAGAGACGAGGGGCTGGGAAAGTTTCAGCTCTTCAACAATCTGGGAGACCGATTTTTTTCCATCGGTTACACATAGCAGGATGCGCAGACGATTTTCATCGGCGAGGCTCTTGGTCAGAATGGCAATGGAGCCGAGATGATCGTTCAAAACTGGCATCCTTATTGCTTTCGACTGGGGCAATCATTCCTCCATTCTTTGTGGATTAAAAAAATATGACTGACGGTAAGGGTCTCGGGAAAAAGACGCTTTAATAAATATATCAATGTGTACTTATGTGCTATTTCGCCGCGTGTGTCAAGGCAAAAATGCCTGGAATTCACTGTTTTCAATTTTGGTAAGGAGAATGCATTGCTCTATGTTGGTTTAGATGTTGATCGCAGGCTTGGGAACAGTAGGTTCCTTAAAGTAGGTATTTTGCCGCTCTACCTGAGCGGCTTTAAGTCGGTCAGGTGGAACATGCTTTTTCGGGGGCAACGGTTTCATCTTCTTTCAGAGCGTCTCCTTCCTGCATGGCTTCCAGGGCGTTTTCCTGCTGGATACGGATTTTGGTCGCTCCAACGGTCATCGCCAGACCCATGACCTCTCTTAATTCTTCTTCCGTAGCGCCAAGCTGCCTTGCAACTGCAAGGCAGTATTGCGCTCAGTGGTTACAGCCGCCGGCCAAGGATGCCCCCAGGGCGATAAGATGGCGGGTTTTGCGATCCAATGCACCTTTTTCACCATAAACCCCATCCATGAATGTCTGATAGCCGGCAAGGGACAAGTCAATCGGCGCCATGTTCTGCTCCTTTTTCTCCACGAGAGGTTTCACGGCTTTAAACAGGGTCCCCAGGGTTTTCGGAGAGCTGTTGAAACCTGTCTCTTCAATCAGTTGGACGTCTTTAAAACCAGTCTTCTGGAGTAAGGCCAGGAAATCCTTTCCCGGTATGGCACCGCCCTCTCACTGTGCCCACTTGTCGATACGCTCTCTTTCGTCCGTCTGCAAGGGGCCCTTGAGTATCTGGTCGGCGATCATCAGCCGCCCCCCGGGTTTCAGTACCCGCAAAATTTCTTTCAGGGTGGCGGCTTTATCGAGGATCAGATTGAGTACGCCGTTTGAAAGCACCACCTCGAAGCGACTGTCTTCAAAAGGCAGTTTCTCACCGGAGGCTATTTGAAAAGTGACATTTTTCAGACCGGTCAGCTTAAGATTTGATTTCGCCCGTTCCAGCATCTCAACTGTTAGATCAACACCTGCTGCTGTTCCCGTGGGTCCGGCCATCATGGCGGCCAGAAAGGTGTCCACGCCGGCGCCGCAACCGATGTCCAGCACCGCATCGCCCGGGTCCACCGGCCCCAGGGAGAAGGGGTTACCCACACCACAATATGCATTGGTCACAGTGTCGGGCAATGCCTCAATCAGTTTGGGGTCATATTTTAAAAACGCCATCCCGGCTCTGCCTGTGGGGTACTTGAAAAGCCCTTCAGGGCTATTGGCGACTTTCCTGTATTTCCCATGGATGCCGGCTTCGATCCTGTCTTTGTCTTTCTGGGATAGTTGCGTTTGCACTTTCATACCTCCTCAACCTGAAATGTCTTTTTTCATCTGTTCAAATTCTTCTTTGGAAATTTCGCCTGTTGCATAGCGCTTTTTCAGTATGTCCAGAGCGGTTTCGGTCCCTTTTCCCCCACTGGAATAGTTTCCGTGATCCCGCCAGGGGGGTCTGAAACCACCCCGTACGAAAATCAGGTATAGAACAACGATCATAACTGTAAACATTATGACGGGAAATATCCACATCCCTCCCCACCAGAAATATCCAGGTCCCATTGAGTTCCTCCTTTATTTGTGCCTCAGCCTCTATTTTTTTCTTTCTCCGCCAATTTGGACGGCGGTAAACAACCAATCCACAACTCCCTGTTTTTTATGGTCGGCCCCGAAAAGAGCAAAGCCTTATCATATGCCGCTTCCCAGAAAGGTGCCGGATATCCGGTTCCATCTGGCACGGATGGCCGAGTCTGTTTTTTTAAGATACGGCCAGTCTGCCTGAGAAATCAGTTTCTGCCTTCTTTCCAGGATGAATTGGGCTGCCATGAAGGCCGCCCACCCTGTGTGTGTTGCGCAAAGATTAAAATGCTCTGTTGATCCTCTTTTCACGTTCCGGATCAGGATCCGGCAGCATGTCGCGCCAAAACGATTCTTAAAGCCGTCATGGAGCCCCTTTGAGATCGACCGGATACTTTTGCCATTGAGCAGCCCCGGCGTCTCTCGGCCCAGGAAAAGTCCAAGGGCCATGACGCCTCCCGAAAGCGCACCGCAGGTACAGCCGCTTCTCCCGATTCCTTCCGACAGACCCGATGCCAGGCGTATTGCCATTTCCGGCGGCAGACCGCCGTTGAGGCTTTGGTTCAGAACAGACAAAACCGCCTCGGAACACATCAACTGTCCGGTACTGAAAAGGTTTTCCGACCGGTCCCTGATGAGTGCTGTCAGCATCTCTTTTTTTTCTTGATTCTTTCTGATTTTATGCTGTTGCATGGTGTGTAAGTCTCTGCTTCCCTGTATTTCAGTTTGATGGGCCGTCTGTAACGGGCCGGCTGATTTCCGTCATACGGACCAGAAAAAGACTGGGTGGCAGAAAATCCACCAGGCGCAGATCTCGCCGTTCTTTACCCGCAGGATCGATGAAAACAACCGTAGGGACTCCTCTGATGTCGAACTGCTTCAGCAATCTTTCGTAGACGGGATTGCCCTTGCGCGTCAAATCCACTTTAACCAGAATGAAATCCTTCTTAGACTGTTTGACGATTTCCGGATCGCGGAAGGTGATTTCATCCAACTCACGGCAGGGGGCACACCAGGCAGCGGAAAAATCGATGATGACCGGCTTCTTTTGGACAGCCGCCTCTTTAAGCAACTGGTCCGAATAGGAGTGCCAGAAAGCGCCGGGACCGGTCATGATCAGAGAACCGACCAGAACCGTTGCCGTTACCAGTCCCGCAATGCCGGCAATCGTTTTCATCCAGCCAAAGGCTTTAAAATTGGCCTGTGAACGGTCAATCCAGCCCAGGTGCAGACCTGCCCCCAGGGCCACGGCAGCCAGGACAACATCACCGATCGTTTGGGACAGCACCGGACGAATGAAGTAAGCCGCCATGCCCACCAGTACCCACCCCATGAGTTTACGCACCCACACCATCCACTCGCCGCTGCGCGGGAGCTTGTCCAGCTTTCCGGAGAACAGTGCCAGAACGAACAGAGGCAGCCCCAGCCCTACGCTGAGGGTGAAAAACACCAGAAATCCCAGATAGGGGTTTCCCATACCGGCTACCCAGGTGAGCAGCCCCAGTACGAATGGGCCGATGCAGGGCGCTGCCACCACCCCCAGGGTGATCCCCATGAAAACACTGCCGAAATAGCCGGTGTAGGATTTGGAAGCCGCCTGAGTCAGTCCCTGGGGCAGTTTCAACTCCCAGAATCCAAACATGCTGGTGGCAAATGCCAGCAGAATGAGCGCTACCGCTGACAGCACAAAGGGGTTCTGGAGCAGGGCGCCCATGAGCCCACCGGTAAAAGCGGCGACCACCCCCAGGCTGGAATTGGTCATGGCCAGCCCGCCCACATAGCACAGGCCGTGGGCAAAGGTCTCTCCCTTCCCCTTGGAACTGCGGCCGCCAAAGTAGGAGACAGTGATGGGAATCAGGGGGTAAACACAAGGGGTCAGATTAAGTGCCATGCCGCCCAGAAAAATGCCCAAAAGGGTCCAGACCATAGCCCAGCCCGTCAGGGAACCATAGTCCTTTTCCGGCGCAGCAGCCGGGATCGGTTGATATGATGCGGTTTCAAAGGGGTGCCCCTCCGCTTTCCAGGCGGGGAATCCCAGGGGATCACGGTAAACATTCGTATAGCCAAGTTTTACGGCCACCCGGGCCGCCGAGTCACTGCGGACTCATGCCAGCCCCGCTCAGTAAAATACAATGAAACGGTTTTTGTCAGATCCGAGGAATTTTTCCATTGCATCCCTTTTCTTCCACCGCGAAAGCCAGGTGGGCTCCATGGGAAAGTTCACCGCCCCTTTGATGTGCCCCGTACGATACTCCCACTCCTGGCGGGTATCTACGATGAGTGTGTCATTAGGTTTTTTTCGGTACTGTTCCCACAGCTTCTCGGTGTCAATCAGATGATATCCGCCTTTTTCAGCCTCGGCCCGAACGTCCTCATGGGTCGCTGTTTTCAATACGGCAGGACGATTCTGAAACCATAAGGCATAAACCGTGATACCCACTGCCAGGACAGCCAAAATGGTTCTTATTGTTTTCCGCATTGGAAATTCTCCTCCAAAGTTTACTTTCTGCTTCAAATGCTGAAAAAATATGTTCGATAGTCACATCTCAGAAACAAAGAGATAATTTAATAAATATATCAATGTGTATTTATGCGCTATTGTATGGGATGTGTCAAGACAAAAATGTCTGGAATGCACCGTTTTATATTTTGGTACTGAGTTGCGGTCTCCATTATCCATATGGGTTCGAAAGATTCATAGCCTGAAGAAAGCACCCGAACCGAAACCCGGTCTAACTCCCTATATGGGCCATTTTGTACTTGACCCACAACGAAGATTTCTCTATACTGCTTGCTCAAAAAAGCACCTCCTTATCACCATCACCTAAAAGGAATCGAATTTATTCCCGTCGAAAAACTTCTCGAAGACTTAATCCAAATCGGCTCTGCCCCGATTGTCCCGGAAACGTCTCCAGGCAGGGAAGGCTGGGTTGCGTGCCAGGGAAGCGCCATTTTTAATTTTGGGAAATCTGAGAGAGTCAACCCATGAAAAAAGTTTCCATTGCACTTTTTGTTCTCTTCGTATTTGTCTATATCCTTCCCCTGGGTTTCCGATCGCTGACCATTCCGGACGAAACCCGGTACGGGGAGATACCCAGGGAAATGCTGACTTCGGGAGACTGGGTTGTTCCTCGCCTGAACGGATTGAAATATTTTGAAAAACCCCCCTTTGGATATTGGGCGAATGCCGTTTCCATTCTCACGTTCGGCGAAAATGCCTTTGCCCTGCGGATTATATCGGCACTATCCATAATTATTTCCGCCCTCATGATTTTCCTGCTGGTACGAAGGTTTTCACCCGGGCGGCCGGCCTCCGTCCTGGCCCCGGCCATCTTTTTGGCTTGTCCTCTCGTGCTGGCCATAGGCCACATCAATCTTCTGGACAGCCTGCTTTCCATGCTCCTGACCGGAGCGCTGGTCTGCTTTTTCTTTGCCCACATGGCGGAAAATACGCGGCGGAAGGCGCTTTTTCTCGTCCTCATGGGCGTTTTCTGCGGGCTGGCTTTTCTCACGAAGGGATTCCTGGCCTTCGCCGTGCCTGTGCTGGCGATCGTACCGTTTCTGCTCTGGGAGGGCCGTTTCAAAGATCTACTCAGGATACCATGGATTCCCATGTTGACGGCTTTTGTGATCGTTTTGCCCTGGTCCCTGATGATTCATTTTCGTGAAGGGGATTTCTGGAATTATTTTTTCTGGACGGAGCATGTGGCAAGATTTTTGGAGCCGGTCCGTGGACAGCATCCGAAGCCTCTCTGGTATTTTTTGCCCATTCTGGTGGGTGGTGCGCTGCCATGGGTGGCCCAGAGCGCAGCTGCCATTCCCACGGTTCTCAAATTCGAAATGAAAAAACCGCTCATACGGTTTGCCATTTGCTGGTTCCTTTTCCCTTTCCTTTTCTTCTCCGTCTGCAGCGGCAAGCTTATCCCGTATATCCTGCCGTGCTTTCCCCCCCTTGCCATTATTTTTGCCGTCGGTCTTGCCGCATACTTTGAAGCCGGAAAAAGAAAGGCTTTTTCGGTTGCCGCCTGGGTGCTGGCCATCCTGTGCGGTTTGGGGGGTCTGTTTCTTCTGTTCTCCGGCCTAGTGCAAATGAACTGGGGCGCTTACGAGGCGATCAGTATTTATGAACCGGACGAAGGGGGGAAATGGCTGGCCGGTTCTCTGGGGGCCCTTTTATGGGCTTTACTGGTGATAGGGTCCACCCGGATGAAAGACTACCGGAAAAGAATGGTTTTTTACTGTGTGGCTGT
>CAZPQA010000002.1:0-105620 GCA_964588535.1 uncultured Desulfobacteraceae bacterium | reverse complement strand
TGGGACAACATGAACTAAGAGGCCTTTTGGCAGCTAACACTTTTGATTACACCCGGGGGACAGCCACTATTTGACTTGTTTCCATGGCTTATGGTATTGAAGAAGTTCCAGACAGTCCATATTGGTCCTGTGAATCCGATAAGAGGGGAGGAAATGTTATCATGGCGAGTGTCAATAAGGTAATACTGGTGGGGAACCTGGGAGGGGATCCAGAGGTTCGATATACACCCAGCGGCGTAGCGGTGGCCAATTTCTCTATTGCTACGACAGAAACGTGGAAAGACAAGAATACGGGTGAGAAAAGGGAGCAGACCGAATGGCACAAGATCGTGGCCTGGCGGCGGCTTGGAGAGATTTGCGGGGAGTATTTGAAAAAAGGAAGCCAGGTCTATATCGAGGGAAGCCTTCAAACAAAGCAATGGGAAGACAAGGAAGGGAACAAACGGTATACAACGGAAGTTGTTGCCTACAAAATGCAGATGCTCGGATCTCCAGGTGACAGGATGGAAAGCCGACCACCCCAGGGTGATTTACCCGAAGAACCCCCACCAAACCTTCCTGACGACAACATTCCTTTCTAGAAAAAATGCCCCTGCCGTTCATGGGGGTTCGGCAGGGGCGGGTTCGGTCGATTGGGTTTAGGATTTATCCTCTTGTTTTTCATCATTTTCTTCTTTGGGCTCATCAATTTCATTTTTCGCTTCATGGGTGGCTTTCTTGAAATTCTTGATCCCTTTGCCAATGCCACTTCCGATTTCAGGCAATTTTCCAGCCCCGAAAATAACCAGGATAATGATTAAAATGATAATCAATTCCGGCATGCCTATTCCAAACATCGGGTTACCTCCATCACATGAATCATTTCGAGTTGATCACAAAACAGCCTGGGCGTGACTGGATCAAAAAAACAACATGCCGGATCCGGGTTCGCGATTTGGAAATCCGGTGGGCGGTTACTATTTGCATTCATTATCAGGCAACTGCTTCATGTTAAAAGATTTCCTGAATTTATTGAGGGATCGCTGATACGCCACCCAGCAGGACCACAGTTCAAGCCACTCCCTGTTGTGCCAGAAAATATCTTGTGGTTGTCCCTTTTTTTCAGAAATCTTGATATAATCTTCAAATTCGGCGCCGCAGCTTTCACATAAACTGAACTCGGAATGACGCTTCTTCTGTGAATTCGAAGGTTTGGCTTCTTCTGCATGACGACCGCACATGGCGCATTTAAAACGGCATGAACCGCATTGAAGCAGTCGCTGTACGGCATCAAACTTATCCCGATTGTTTGTGATCTGTTTCTGCCGTTTTTTGTCTTCAATCCGATCGGTAATGCTCAGGACATTTTCCATAAGAAACCCAATTTGTTACAATATCGTCTTATCCTAAATGTATTTATCAACAAAATCAGGCGACCAGTTTGATTCTCGAGCACCCTCATATCCGAAGACTTTAATGAAATTATATCATCAATAGTCCGCCGGAGTCAAGGCAGGTATTAAACCGCTTCAAAAAATTATGACATTCCCATCTGACGTCGTATACGATGGATATCTTCCTCATTGGGTGCAAAGGGGTAATTTCTGATGTTTGACCCGGGTCTGGAGTTGGCATAGGGGCGGTTGCAGGCCACCTGACCGTCGTAACCTTCGCAGCCGCTGGTGCGAAAAGGTTTGCCCATGTTAATGATTCGGTCCAGTTCCCTGGGCGGCAGACCAATATCAAGAATGCGGCCCGAGGCGTCAAATGCCATTTTTTCCGCCCGGCTGATGCCCTCATCCATCAGGTATCGGGCCAGTTGAATGCGACGGTATTGATCCATTTCCGGCATGGGGTGCCCCTTCATCTGTGAATCGGCTTCGGGAAAAAAGGAGAATAGATGGGTCCATCCGCCTGAATCCTGAATCTTCTGGATGGCTTCCACCATTTCTTTTTCGGTTTCACCCATTCCGGTAACGAAGTGGCTTCCGGCATTGCGTTTCCCGAAAATGGCAATGGCATCGGAGAGGCATTGCCGGTAGGTGTCCCAGTTATGGGGGCCGCCAACCCCTTTGCCGCGGTATTTATCAAACAGTTCAGGGGTTGCCAGGTCCATGGCCACACCGATTTTGTCGGCCCCCGCATCTTTGAAGTCCAGAAGATCTCCTTTTGACAGAATTGTAGGGGAGATAAGCAGAGAGACGGGGATGTCAAAACTGGAACGTAATCTGGCACAAATGTCTTTGGTGTCCTGGATGGAGCGCTTATGGGTGATTTGAGAGATGCAGATCCGTTTGACTTTGTGTGGACGATCCGAAATTCGTTCAATGATCTGTGATAATGAGTGGGTGGGCCAGGTCACCCGAATGAAGCTTTTGTTGCCGTATTGCCCGTCACGTTTATTGGAAAGGCCGCAATAGGCGCATCTCGCGGCACAGCCGGCACCATAGGTGAGCAGCAGGTTGATGCAATACAATCTGGCATTGCGATAGAATCGACCCGGTTTCAAGCCCAGGGTCATGGCTGCGGCAAGGCTCATCCGAAGATACTCGGGGCTTTCCAGTATTTTTGTTTGTTCGGTCTGGGGCATTTTTTTCCTCTTATCCGCCTGGGCTTCGCTCATAATATTCTCGAAAGCCGATCCAGCAGGACCTTATGATCTGGTGAAACCGATCCCATTCCCGCTCCATCCGTCGGCGTTTTTCACGGGCGCGGTTGAGGGTGTGGCCAAAAAGGCCCTGCCATTCATGATCATATTCTGCCAATATTCCGAGATCACCCTTTTTGATGGCCGCGGCCGCCCATGACCCGGCCATACGGCCACAGGAAACAGCTGCGAATATGCCGGCGCCTGTAATGGGGTGAGTGTGGCCTGCCGCATCCCCTGCCAGGAGGACATTGCCGTAAACCGCCTTTTTCAGCGGTTTGGCGGGAATCCATCCTGCGGTGGAACCCAAGGGGTTCCCTTTGATTTTACCTTCCTTCCTGAGCTTTTCAACGAATTGGCCCAACAGGAAATGAAGTCTGCCGGGATCCCCGTTGATCCGTTTTATGCCCAGGCCCACATTGGCCGTCTCCCCTTTTGGAAAAAGCCATCCGTATCCGCCGTAAAATTGGGGAGAAAGGTATACTTCTGTGTGGTTTATGGGAGAGCACAGCGTCATTTGATACTGGGCTGCGGGCAGAAGATCTCGATTTGAAGCACCGCACCACAAGGCGGTTTTTGACCGGGGGCCGTCTGCGCCGATGATGATTTGGGGGGCGATGAACCCCATTTCTCCAGCCCTTTTTTTTATCGCCACATGCCCCTCTTCGGTTCGCTTCACAGCTTTGGTGGAAAGGAGGAACTCTGCGCCCAGTTTCCGGGCTTGCCTGACAATGGTCTGGTCAAAACGGTCCCGGTGAATTATGAATCCCGGCGCGGCCATATCCGAGGTTGATCCATCGGGTAGAATGGTCCGCATCTTAGAAACCCTCTGGACCACAAAACCGGTTCCCAGATTGAGTTGCCCCACCAGAGGAGCCGGTATGTATTCAGCGCACTGCACTGGAACCCCGATTTCGGCCCGCTGTTCCACCACGAGTACATCCATGCCCTTTGTGGCAGCGGCAATGGCGGCAGATGAACCGGCCGGTCCGGCGCCGATGATCAGAATGTCGCAGGTGATGGGTTTCATAATGGGATTCTAATATTGGGCTTGTCAGGGGTCAAGAATGAAAAAAGATCATCAGCCGCAAGCAGCCTTCAGAACTGTTTCAAGGAGATCCAGATCCACGTTGGTCTGGCTTTCGAATTTCCCAGCGTAAGCTTCCCTGGCCTGGTCCAGGTCATAGCAAGTGGTGTTGTCCATATCAAGCAGTATGCCGGGCAATCCTGATTTCCTGAAATCGTCCACGTGTTTTGCAAAAAAAGGCTGGCAGCAGCAGCCGATATAGGCTTTCACACCGTTTTTTTTCATTTTTTGCAGCTCTGCCCACAGGTCTTCAAAGCTGATTATGCTCACCACCTCCATGCGATCCTTCAGGCCCATGGTCCAGGCCGGACCGATGGTGCAGCCTTCTTCTCCACAGATCCTGCAGGCTTTATGGTAACGGAGATCGCAGTCTGTGAGTCTAGCGCAGTAGGGGAGCAGGAGGACGGATGGTTTTTTGCGTATCACCGCTTCAAAGGATCCGTTGGCCACGGAAATCTGGTTGCAGTGTCTCAGACTAAGCCCGAACGCTGTGATGTTTATTTTTTCAAGGGCCTGATCCAGTGGAATCATAAAATCATGGAAATCCATGCCGGGGATCATGATTTTTTTCTCGTCAAAAAATGACCGGATAATGCCGTGCAGATGCTCCCGGTCCAAAGGTGATCCCCGCAGTGCCGATTCCAGGTCAAAAAGGGCACGGGATGGAAACGATAAAAAATCCCCTGTGATGTAGATATCCTTAAGCCTTCTCTGGGGTAAATTGACCACAAGGGTAAAGCGAATCATGCCTGCTTCGGCCTTGTAAGCGGATTGGACCGAATCCCGTTTTTGAAACCTGGGGTTGACAGAATTTATCCACTGGCTGGATTGATAATAGGGTAGCTTTTCTTTGAACAGAAGGCGCTCTTCGGGGGTCATGTCTCCGGGCGCAAGACGTATGCCCAGGCCCGTTTCAAATCCATGTTTGATGGCGGACTTGATATCCGAAAGAGATGGGGTATGCCCCAGTTCCCAGTTCAAGCAGGTCACGCGGTCTTTGACCGAATCAATCTCCTTGGCTTTAAGTTTTTCCACAGGGATGCGCAGGGCCCGCAGCATGGTATCAACGTCAAAGTCCACCAGCATGGTGCCTTGAAAAAGGAAAGCATTTTTTGAGTCCGTTCCCCCTGTGCCGGAAATTTTCCGCCCGTCAATTTCGATGTCGTTTCGGGGGCGAAAATCGGCTTCAATACCAAACATTAATAGTGCTGTTAATACAGGGTTGCAAAGGGTTTTGAACAGGTGCGCTGTGGGAATGTTCACGTTAAAAAACGATTTATCACAGATGATTTCCCAGCCCAGCTGATTCTCATCAAAAAAAATGGCCCCACCGCCCGTAATCCTTCGGTTAATCTCGATGCCTTCTTTCTGACAATATTCTTTTCGTATCTCCTCTGCCACCGACTGATGATACCCCACCAGAACACTCCTGGGGGAAAACTGAAGGAAGCGGATGGTATTGGGGGTATGCCCATGGTTTTTCAGCTCCAGCAGAGTTTCGTCGAGCGCCATGTTTTCCGCTGCCGTCATGGGCGGTGTATCGAGGAGTCTCCAGGTATCCATTGCCAGTCCGATGATCTTGATATATTGGTTTCAATAATCTACTTTAGGAAGGTCTCGTTGCTTGAAACGGTTGGTGAAATTATCACAACCATGATCAGGAGGAAAGGTATAGCGTGAAATTTCTTTTTCTGGAACCCTTTTTTGGCGGGTCTCATCGGTATTTTGCAGAAGGATTGTCGCAGCATTCGCGTTATCAGATTGATCTGGTGACTTTGCCCGCCCGTTTCTGGAAGTGGCGCATGCGGGGGGCGGCGCTCTATTTCTTGAAAAATAGTCCCCCGCTGGAAGATTATGATGGTCTGATTACCAGTGATCTGATGAGCCTCTCTGATTTTCGGTCCCTTATTGGGACAGATTGTCCTCCGGCGCTTGTTTATTTTCATGAGAGCCAGATCACCTACCCCCTGGCGCCCGGGGAGGCGATGGATGTCCATTTTGGATTCACCGACATGACCACGGCACTTGCTGCCAAGCGTATCCTGTTTAACTCGCAGACCCACTTTGATGCCTTTTTTTCAAAGTTGCCTGGGTTTTTGAAAATGATGCCCGATTTCAGGCCGACCTGGGTGGTAGATGAAATCCGTTCCCGGGCCGGGGTGCTGCATCCCGGCTGTGGTGTCGAAAACTTGAACAATGGTGCGCCCCGGGTTCAATCGAAGCCGCCTTTGATTATCTGGAATCACCGTTGGGAGTTTGACAAGAATCCCAAAGACTTTTTTCTGGCCCTGGACGAGATGATGAAGCGGGGTGTAGATTTCCAATTGGCTCTCCTGGGAGAGAATTTTCAAAACTGTCCGAAAGACTTCACTGCCGCCCGAAAACGATATGGGAAAAGGATTGTCTGTTATGGCTATGAGCCATCAAGACTTGCCTATGAAGCGTGGCTGAAAGAAGGAACGGTGGTTATCAGTACTGCCTGGCAGGAGAATTTCGGCATTTCAATGGTGGAAGCAATCAGTGCCGGCTGTATCCCGTTACTGCCCCAACGGCTATCCTATCCCGAGATTATTCCCGAATCCTCTCACAAAGAGTTTCTCTACAAAAATCAGGAGGAACTGGTCGAGAAACTGGCCCGTGTGCTCTTAGGTACTTCCGGTTCGGAAGAAAAAATTGGAAAACTTTCTCTTGAAATGAAACGCTTCTCCTGGGATCACATGATTCCGCGCTACGATGTTGAGCTGAAAAACCTGGGTTTTATGCAAGGTCCTAAAATGAAAGGTTAATCGGGTTTTATCCATTTATGTTCTTATTTTTTCATCTTTTACTTGACATGCCCGTTAATTCCGTGAAAGTGTAGTATTATTATGCTTTTAGTTTAACAAAAAACCGTGCGGATGACGATTATGTCTCAGATTTATGCTATCGGCGGGGGCAAGGGTGGAAGCGGCAAGAGCTTTCTGACGGCCAATTTTGGCGCCCTGTTCGCTAGGCAGGGGCATAATACGGTCCTGGTTGATCTGGATCTGGGGGGGTCCAATCTCCATTCTCTCCTGGGATTCCGTCAGGTAAAAAAGGGGCTTAACAGCTATCTGAACAAATCTGTCAGTGACCTATCAGCGGTCTCTGTTCCCACCGAAATTCCCAACCTTCATCTCATCAGTTCAGTGGATTGCTCCCTGGAGATCGGGAACCTTTTCTATGCCCAAAAAGTGAAAATCATTAATGCCATCCATAGACTGCCATTCGACATCGTGTTAATAGATCTTGGTGCCGGTTCTACATATAATGTGCTCGATTTTTTTCTATTAGCCCATGAAGGTATTTTCGTTTTTACACCGGAACCCACTTCCATACAGAATACCGTTCAGTTTATCAAAGCAATCTATCTGAGAAGGGTGAAGCAGATCCTGAAACATTATGCCTTCAGCAATGTTGTCAAGGAGCTTGCCAGGGAATCCGAAGCCGGCCTGGTCAAATCCCCCCTGGATATTGTTGACCGGGTTATGACAAAAGACCCTGACCGGGGGAATTTGCTTGAAAAGGAATTGCACAAGCTTGCTTTTAAGCTCGTTTTGAATCAGTATCGAAAACATATTGATGAGACCCTCGGCCATAAGATTGAAAAAGTCTGTAACCGGCATTTCTATGCGGGTTTCCAATTCTTAGGCAATATTACCTATGACGAGCGGGTGCATAACTCCGTTCTTGCCAAAACCGTATTTGCGAATAAATATCCCTATACACCGACCTCAACCGACCTGAAACGCACGGCAGAGATGATGCTGAAAAAATCCGGAAAGGCGTCAAGCGCCATTGGAAAATATGGAGAGGTTTGAGTATCTCAATTTTTACGAACTGCTGGAACTCCCTGCCAATGCTTCGCCCTTCGAAATCAGGCAGGCCTATCGGAATGCGCTTTCCATCTATGAAGAAGATTCAATGATTTCCGATTCCTTTTTCACCGATGAAGAACGAAACGCTATTCTGCGCAGGATAGAAGAGGCTTTTTCCACTTTAATTGACAAGACACAAAGGGTGGCCTACAACAAGAAACTGATTGACGCCGGCGCTATCGATGCGTCGCTCCTGGAAAAGGGAAAGCCTAAATCGAAGGGTCCCATCCCTCTGTTTTCCCTTAAGAAAACGAGAGGACGGGAATCGTTATTTGCAAGGGTCAAGAATCGAATCGGAAGGAAAGACTTTACGGAGGTTTCCCGGGAAATTCTGTCAAAAAACATGATTTCCGGTAAGGATCTGGAAAGGCTTCGAAAACATGTGGGCATAGCCATTGATGAGATCTTTGAAGTGACCCGGATCAGCTTAAAAGTATTGAGGGCCATCGAAGGTGATGATGTCGCATCCCTGCCACAGACGTTTTATCTAAAGAATTTTCTCAAGGCTTATGCGGAACTTTTCGAGTTGGATTCCGGGAAAGTTATTGATGGTTACCTTGAGAACATTGCCTATCTTAAATAATAGCAGATGAATGAAGACATGAGTCATTTCTTGTAGAGGTGGGACGGACGGGGCGCGGATCTGCTTTATGGGCGTTCCGACCCCCAATATATTAACGGGCGCCATGATGGTTCACTCAAAAACTGAATGGATTCCAGTGGTTGCGATTGAAAAGTCAGCAGAAGTGATTGTGCGATTATGTGGACTGTGGGGTAAAGTATGAAAGAATATTCACGAAAAATGCAGTTTTGGTTAAAAAAAGCTTGATTTTTTCATAAATCATGCTAAGTTCCACCCACTATTAATTTTCCGCCCCTAGCTCGTGTCTGGCTTCGTTATCGAACGAAATTCCATTTTCAAAGTGGCAGCCGCAAGTATGGTAGTGTGGATTTTTTCAGAAGGAAAAGGAGATGTCACTATGGCTAATGGAACTGTAAAGTGGTTCAGCGATCAAAAAGGTTTTGGTTTTATCGAGCAGGAGGATGGTCCGGATGTGTTTGTTCATCATTCTGCAATTCTCATGGAAGGGTTTAAATCCCTTAACGAGGGAGATCAGGTCTCTTTTGATATTGAGCAGGGACAGAAAGGTCCCGCTGCTGCCAATGTTAAGGTAAGCTAGCCTGAACTAATTTTTTTGATTATCAGGGGCGCTCTTTCGTGGTTTCGGGAGAGCGCCCCTTTTTTTATTTTTTAGAGAAGTTACATCATGAGAATCCTGGTTGTTGAAGATGATCGCAAAATTGCATCCTTTATTGCAAATGGTTTGAAAGAGGCTGGATTTGCGGTGGATGTGGCCCTTGACGGCGTGGACGGCCTTCACCTTGGGGAGACCGAACCCTATGATGCGGCCGTGGTGGATATCATGTTGCCGGGGATTGACGGTCTGTCCCTCATTGAGCGGCTTCGTCAGAAAAAGATCACCACCCCGGTGATTATTCTCAGCGCAAAACGGTCGGTTGACGATCGAGTCAAGGGGCTTCAAACCGGCGGAGATGACTACATGACCAAGCCGTTTTCATTCTCCGAGCTTCTGGCCCGCATTCACGCGCTCATCCGAAGATCGACCCGGGTTGCAGAGCCGTCCACCCTTCATGCCGGGGACCTCACGCTGGATCTCCTGACCCGGGAGGTGCAACGGGGGAAAGAGGAGATCGGCCTCCCTTCCCGTGAATTTGCCCTCCTGGAACATCTGGTTCGAAACAAGGGCCGCATTGTTTCCAAGACCTCCATCCTGGAACATGTCTACGATTACAGCTTTGATCCTCAGACCAATGTGGTGGACGTTCTCGTCTGTCGTGTGCGGAACAAAATCGACAAGGATTTTGATAAAAAGTTGATCCATACGGTGCGCGGGATGGGTTATGTCCTCAAAGAGCAGTAGCAAGGTCGGCTTAACCTTCAGCCTTAAACTGAGTGTGCTCTACGCGCTCTTTTTTGTCATCGCCTCGGGCGGGCTGTTTCTGGTGGCCTATTATTTGATCGGCAACCTGGTTGAACAACGTGAGAAGGAAATTGTAGAGGACCGCATCCTGGAATACCAGGCCTGGTATGAGGAAGGCGGGATTCGAGCACTCAAGGCGCGCTTTGACGAACAGGCCAACCCTGAAGGCGATATTTTTTTTGTTCGCATTGTGGGGCCGCTGAACCAGGTGCTCTTCTTGAAATTCCCTCCTGGGTTTGAAGGTCTGGATCCGCGCCGTTTGAGATCGCTTCAGCCGGGGAAGAAGGATTTCTGGCTGTTCCTCGACGAATCCGCTGAAAAGGGCGTCTGGACAGTGGGCATGGCATCGCTCCCCGGTGGCATAACCCTTCAGGTCGGGAAGAGTTCAGCCCGAAGCCGGGAGCTACTCTCCTATTTCCGAACCGTTTTCTTGATCTTCATGATTCCCATTCTTCTGCTTGGTATAATCGGCGGGGGCATGGTGACCTTTCGTGCCATCAAACCCATCCGAAATCTGATTGAGACCGTCAAAAATATCCTGAAGACCGGAGAAATGAGCCTTCGTGTGCCGGTTCGCCGGGAGCGGGGGGAGATGGATGAACTGGTGGGTCTGTTCAATCAAATGCTGGACAAGAACGACCTGCTGATTCGGGCCATGCACAATTCCCTGGACAATGTGGCCCACGATTTACGGACGCCTATGACGCGCCTCAGGGGCGTGGCGGAATTCGCCCTTCAGGACCCTCGAAACCAGGAAGCCTGCCGTGAAGCCCTGGGCGACTGTATGGAAGAATCAGAAAGGGTGTTGACCATGCTGAACACCCTGATGGATGTGGCGGAAGCCGAAACTGGTGCCATGCGGTTGGACAAAACCCTGCTCTCCGTTTCTGATATGATCCGCGACGTGGTGGACCTCTATGAGATTGTGGCGGAAGAGCAGAATACAGAAGTGGCCCTGGATTTAAATGAAACACTCATGATACTTGCGGACCGAACCCGGCTGCAGCAGGTTCTGGCCAATTTGTTGGACAATGCATTGAAGTACGGTGGACAGGGCGGAACAGTGAAGATCGATGCCGTCGAAGAAGGCCAAGACGTTGTCATTTCCGTGTCCGATGAAGGCATGGGCATTGCTGAAAACGAGGTGCCGAGGATCTGGGAACGATTGTATCGCGGTGATCTCAGCCGCTCCAGGCGTGGTTTGGGGCTCGGGCTCAGTTTTGTAAAAGCCATTGTGGAGGCCCACGGGGGCACGGTTCATGTGGAGAGCCGATTGAAGGAAGGGTCCACTTTCATTGTCAAACTGCCGCGATCGGAGGACTGAGGATTGCGGAGTAAAGGTGATTTTAACAGATTCATAAATCTTCTTCTTTGTCATAAAAACGATGATATTGCCGCTCTGAAACATAAAGGCCTACCAGGGAAGCCATAAAGAAGATCAGATAGAACTGCCCGATGAGCCCTTCCAGAATGGTCAGGGTCTGTGCCATGCCCGAAAGTGCTACCACGTCGCCATAGCCAATGGTCAGCAGCGTTACATAACTGTAAAAAAACAGGAGTTTGTAGAGCGTTGGCATGTCTTTGGGTTGCCCATGTACCCCGAAGCTGAAGGAACCGGGACTGAGGAGTTCAATGTTCACGAATAAAATTGTCCAGAATATCCCCAATAGAATGTAAACACATAAACCGCCCAGGATGGTGTCTGCACTGATCTTCTGTTGCCGGGCCACGGCGCTGGCGATCAAAAACGTCACCAGACCGAGAAAAGCGCATGACATGAAAGTGCTGGCAATGAGGATATTCTTGCTATCGGTAAAATAGCTGCTGCTTTCTCCTAAAATGGTGCAGGCGCCAAGGACAATGGTCAGTTTGAAAAAACGGCTTTTTCGAAGGGAATAAGCGGCCGCTGCAATAATAAGATAGAAGAGGAGGTCTCCCACATAGCCGGCGGCCATGCTCCCTTCAAAAAGAGGCGTCGTAAGCAACTGCATGATAAAAACGGCCAGTAGAAGGCCGAAACGGTTGCTGGTGCCACGGTAGCGTGTGTGATCTGGTTTCATCGCTGAGTTTCCATTCAAAGTACCTTCTGTTTAGTGAAACGCCTTACGCCAGTGGCCTTTTTCCCGGCGCTGGAATGCGGAAAAACGAGGGATCGGGGTCAGCCCTTGACTCGCGATGAACCGTTAGAACAAGCCCAGATGGATTCTTGTGGCGTTATCGATATGTTCAACTTGCTTTTCATCCAATTTGCCGATGAATTTCACTAACCTGCTTTTATCCAATGTTCGAATCTGATCGGCCTTGACCTTGGAATTCTTTGGAAGATTTGCTTTGCCTTTGGTCAGAAATACTTCAAAGGGGTATATTTTCCGAAGATTTTTCGATGTAATGGGCAGAACCGTAACTGTGCCGGAGAACGCGTTATTCTTGTCATTTGAAATAACCACTACCGGCCTTGTTTTCGATATTTCATGACCTATGACAGGATCAAGCGCGGCAAGGTAACACCCTCCTCTCCTAATATTCATCCCAGCCCTCCAGATCAAAAGTTTCAAATTCCTCTGAAATGGCGAGAGCTTCCTGCCTGGTCGCCCGGTAGCCTTTTTCCAATTCTTTTTCGAGTTTTTCTTTCTCTTTTCGTTCTATCCGTTCCACGATGGCTTCTGCGATAAAACGACTACGTTTTCTGGGCTCACTTATATTTTGCAGGGATTCGGCGACTTCTTTTGGAAGGGTAATATTTAATCGCACAACACCTGTACTCATTATACGGTCTCCTTTGATAGGTTCTGCTATGTGTAATATCATACGCACAACAACCCCTGAGTCAAGAATTATCTATATTTTTTTACTCCTTTTGAACGTAGGTCTCAAATTGCCTCGTCACAGTTTCCACCACTTTCTCCACCAACCAGTTCGGTCCGAGCAGCCTGGCCTCATCTCCAAATGATAGAAGCCAGGCCACCAACTCGGGCTCGGAGGAGGCGCTGAAGGAGAGATGGATCTTTCCGTCTGGTAATTGCTCAATTTGCTGGTCGGGACTCCGGATACGTTCCGCTACAAATCCTGCGGCAAATCCGACAAATTCCACCTTTACCTCAAAGGCCTCCTCTAGGAACCGGCGGCCCAGGAGGTGTTTGGCAAAAGACTTTTCTTTCGAAATATGAAGTACGCTTTCCTTTAACTCTGCGAGTCAGGCGGTCAAGTCAGCCACTGATTCATTCTCGGATACCAGTTGACAATAAATGCCTTTTTTGTTAAATGTTTGGTCAAGAAAGGGGTTTGTTTTGACCAATGCTTGAACGACATGCTGAAAAACACCTGAATAAATGGTATCAAAAAAAGAACCGAAAGCCTCTGGTGCTGAGGGGCGCCCGCCAGGTGGGGAAATCCACTCTGGTCCGCCATTTTGCGGCTTCAGAAGGGCTGGTCTTAAATGAAATCAATCTGGAGCAAAACTGACGGAACAGTTTGTGGGGCAGCATTTGCTTCCGCCCCTTGAGCCACCGCAGTTGACATGCTGGCTTCGGGAACAGAAGACCGCCAATGCGGAAACCGATTATGTGACATCCAGCGGCAATCTGGTGGTTCCCGTTGAAGTCAAAGCCGGAAAAAGCGGGACCCTAAAAAGCCTGCACCAGTTTGCGGCACGAAGAAAATCCCCCCTGTGCGTTCGCTTTGATCTGAATCTCCCGGAAATCCGCTCTCTCACTCATTCGGTCAGAATGGATGGGGGCAGTATACCGGTTTCTTTTAACCTTTTGTCGTTGCCGCTGTATTTGGTGGAAGCCCTGCCGGGGGTGCTGGAGGCGTTTCGAAAGGTCCAGTGAAACCATGCGACAGTGAAGTAAATAGGGGCAGACCCTGTTTTTTGTTCCATCCTGGGTCTTCTGCCCCTACTGCTCTCCCAGGGGATCGGATCGGAAGTGCAACGGCCCCTTTCCATTGTGGTGGTGTTCGGTCTTGCCTCCTCCACCCTGCTGACGCTTTTTCTCATTCCCGCGGTGATGGATTGGATTGAGGGAAGAGGCGTGGAAGAAAGCATCTAATACTATGAATTTGGCTCAGGTGAATTATATTCTTGGGGGCTTTCCAATTCTTTCTGACCCGGTGGATTAGGAATAAGAATCTTGAGCAGATTTGAGTTCAGCCAGGATTTCCTTTTTTAAGTCCTCCGGTTCCAAAACCTTTGCCTCGCTGCCATAGGAAAGCACCCACCTTTTCACATCCCACCAACCCGATGTTTTCATGCTCAGAATGATTGATCCATCTTCCTGATCAACAATTTCCTGGTTTCTTGACCATTTCCGTTCCTTAATGTAGCGGGCCTGTTCCGCAGAAAACCAGATTCGGACCTTCACCGGGTCTCCGTAAACAATGTCAAATGCGGATCCTAGGAGTGCATCAGCATCTAAGTCTTCCGGGTATTCAAATGATTCCCCAGTCTTTTTGATGTTCTGAATCCTTTCAACCGCAAGGGTTCTGATATCCCCGAAAGTTGTTGTATTCACCAGGATGTAAAGCCCACCGTCGTTTTCAAAAAAATGAAGGGGGTCGATTTTAAAGTTTTTGACTTTGTCATCGTAGAAGGAATGATAGGCGATATAACAGGTTTCTTTTTTCATGATGGCATCCATCAGTTGCCCGATAAGGTCTTCCTTGCCTGAATAATCTTTCACAAACTTGGATGCGGAGACAAACAAAGCCTTTATCCTATCAAGTTTCCCGAAGGCATCTTTCGGGAGAAACATAGAAAACTTTCCAAAAGCTGAGTTCGTGTGTTTTTCCAACTCGGTCCCTTTTAAAAGGCTGGCCTCGCTCCTGAGCAGATAGAGGGAAATGATCTCTGGGAGGGTCAGGTTAATATCCGGGACTTTCATGTTGGGGAGTTTCTTGAGATAGGATTCCTCAAGTTTCCATCGCTTTTCTCTCTCAAAGGATGGTTTTTCGTCATAGATCGGAAATCCCAGGTCCTCGATCACGTTGATCAACCTGTAGACCGATCTTCTATCAACCTCCAATTGGCTTCCCATTTCTCCAATGGTGGTTCCCTCGGGTTTTGACAGGAGTTCAAGGGCTTTCAAGAGCTTAATCAGGTTTTTTCCACGCATGATAATTCCCTTTGATTTTTGTTTCTTGTTTCATTTTTTGCGCTTAAAGACTTCGGTAATCAGATGGTGGCATTCGCAACCGGATCCGGTGGCGCCATGTACACTAAAATATGTTTGTCCGCATCACCATAGGCGCCGGCACCGGAACGTTACCCTTAGAACTTCAGCGTTGTTCTCGGGTATTTTCCGGGGTTGCGGCAGGCAATCCGGTAAGCTCTGAAACAGACTGGATCACGAATGGATTCTTCATGCCCGAGCAAATATCTGACTTTGACTGCATTGTCAAACAGAAGGCATGGATGATCAGGAAGTTCTTTCAGCGGAGCGGATGTCCGCCCCGGTCCAATTCTCAAGCAATAGCCCTGGCACCCGTTCAAATTCACTGATATTATTTGTTACAAGTATCAACCCGGATGCCCTGGCATGACCGGCAATCAGCATATCGTAAGGCCCTATGGGCTGACCGATAGTGTACAGCGCAGCCCTTATCTGTCCGAAATGGTAAGCTGCTTTACTGTCGAGGGGCAGCACTTCAAGTCGAGCGACCAGTGCCTCAATGTCTGCCAGGTTTCGTTCCACCTGTTGTGAATGTTCTGCGCCAAACACCAATTCACCCAGGGTTACCGCAGAAATGCACATCTCACCTTTATGTTTCTGGAAGCATCTTTTCACCTGCTGCGGGCGGTTTTTCATCGTATAAATGACAATATTGGTATCCAACAGATATTTCAGCATTACAAGGTCTCCCGGATCTGATCTTCCGGCTGTTTTCGCTCTATCATGAAATCATTGGAAACACCCGGCGCATCAAACCAGTCATCCCAGGATTGACCAACCGGCGCAATAATTCGCTTGGTGCCGATTGCCGTGATTTCAACATCTTTGATTGATTCCGGAAAGGCAACCTGCTTGGAAAGACGAACCGCCTGACTTCGATTGCTTTTAAAAAGTCTGGTTTGGACAGAAGACATCACGATACCTCCAGAAAAGGATTCACCTGTTTTGGTGATTCAAGCCGTCGTAATTCAGGAGACAGGATTCAGATAACCTGTTTCCCAACAATTTAGATTATAGGAACTAATAAGGGATATGTCAATAGGATATCCCTGGTTCACGGCATTATAAAGGATTATCGGTTCGGCCAATTTTTTTTCACAGCTGTGACCAGAAATGTCACAGTTGGGGTGTAAAGATGATGCTAACAATAAACAAGTGGCTGGGTCAAATAGAATTCAAACATTTAAAATCACAGTGAATGGAGGAAAAAATCATGAGTGAAGGAAACGAGAAAAAAGAAAAGGGACTAAGCGATTATGGGATTATTTATTTATCGGGATCGATCGATGATGGGACTTCGGAAAACGTTTGCAAAGAGATTATCGAGTACAACATTTCCGGGAAAACCGACCACATCCAGATGATAATCAATTCATCAGGGGGGTCATGTGCGGCCGGATTCGCCATCATAGATATTATGGAGTGGTCCCGGATTCCCATCTTCACCACTGGAATCGGGATGATCGCTTCCATGGCCCTCCTGGTCTTCATGACGGGAACCAGGGGGCGACGCGTCATTACCCCCCGGACTTCAATGCTTTCCCACCGGTATTCATCCATAACCTGGGGTAACCACAGTCAGCTTTTGGCCACCCGGAAGGAGCAGGATTTGGAGCATGACCGGATCGTTGATCACTATTTGCGATATTCCGGAATAGAATCCAAAGAGGAATTGGAAAAATACCTTTTAAGAGACGTGGATACCTGGCTGGCCCCCGAAGAAGGCGTGAAGTTCGGCCTGGTGGACATGGTGGAGCCCCTGAAACCCCACGTCAGCAGTGAAAGGAGGGGTTAGTATGGCTTTAACAGACATAAAACATATACCGGGAAACCAGGCCTTGCTGCCTCTGTCGAAATGCGATGATAAAGAGGCTTTCAAGGACAATATAGAACACCTTGAGGCTTTGGAGTACATATCAAGGCTCAGACTGGCCAGGGTCTACCTCCTCGGCGGAAAGCCCATTAAGCAATCCCCAATGCCCCGCCGTAGACATGTTCAGATTAAGCAGTCCGAGGATCTACTGGACCCGTCAGCTTTGTTGTTCCCTGAGGTTTCGGCAGGGGAAGTGACCCTTGATGAGATAGAAACCTCATTGAAACACTTGGAGATGACAACCCGGCAGAAGGCAGTAAGATCCCTTGAACAGGGCGTTGAACTTCATTTTGAGGAATTCTGCTGTTCCTATGAATTGGGCACTTTCGAACGGACCGTTCTTGCCTTGCTCGTGGCCAATAACACCGGGAAGGCCTTCAGGAATTTCTATGAAAAATCGGAGTTTGATCCCCACGACCGGGAAGACGGGGGCATGAGTGTCGGAGCAATCCTGTCCATTGTTCACCCGGATTACCGGGAGCAGGTGACCAGTAGAAAATATTTCAGCATTGATGCCCCGCTGATAAAACAAGAGATTGTGATTCCTTGGGATAATTATGATAATACCACCAACATCCTCGATGTTTATGTGCATCTGCATGAACGTATCGTTCGATACCTGATCGGAGACAACAACACCTATGACATGGACCTTCACTGCGTTTCCAGGGACAGGAAAACGGTTAATCCGGATCAAGTCATTCTTCCTGAGGGAGTCAAGGAAAAGGTTCTGAATCTCGCCAAAAATTATTCCAACAACAAATCAAAGCCGACAAAGGCTCTGGTGGATGAATTCTATAGCTACGGCACAGGCCTGATATTTCTGTTTCACGGCCTTTCCGGAACGGGAAAAACCATGCTGGCCCATGCCTTGGCGACCAGCCTTGGTAAGGAACTTCTATCCGTGAACATGGAGCATGCATCAAACCTTGGGGCTTCCTCAGAGGATTTGATAAAATACCTCTTTAAAGAGGCCAAGCTGAGCGATGGGATTGTTTTTTTCGATGAATGCGATGAAATCTTTCACGACAATTCCCGGGACAGCCGAAGCCTTCTGATTGAAATCGAAAAATCAGATTGCATCACCATTATGGCAACCAACCGGGTCATGGAATTGGACCCGGCCCTGGACCGGCGGATCACCATGAAGGTTCCGTTTTTCCTGCCCGATGAGAATCAACGGGAAAAAATATGGAAGGCGCTGGTGCCCCCGAATGTTTCTCTTGGCAAAGACATAAACTTCAAATCCCTTGCTCGGAAATATATCTTCAGCGGCGGTTTGATCAAAAATGCCATGTTCACGGCCATCACCAACGCCATGTCCAGAAACGGCAGATCAAGAATTCAACTGAATGCCATGGATATTGAGGAAGCCGCAAAATGGCAGACTGCCAGCATGTTTGATTCGAATTCCTTCGGAAGGAGTTATCTGCCGCAGAGCACCATCAGTTCCCTGCCCGTCGGTTCACTGAACAAACAGAAGATCCAGGAAATAGTCAAAGCCTGCGATCATCTCAATGGCGATATTTCCGGATTGCGACTGTTGCTGGGATGTTCAGACATTGAAACCGGCATCCGTATTGTAGATGCTGTGGCCGGAGAATGTCATATCAGGGTCAGGGAATTTGATCTCCTGGATCTGTTTCGGGGGGTGGACAACACCCAAAAAATCATCGACCCCATGACCCGTCAGGAAGTGGACCCGTTGGATTATGCTTTCAGTACCGGGACAGGTCATCGAGCCCTGACCCTTTTGGTTGACCACGAGGCTTATTTTGAAGAGCTTTTTTTGAAAGAAACAACTGAAGGGGAGCGTAAAATGGATTTATTGGGGTTCTACAGGAAACTCAAAGGTTTCAAAGGGCTTCTCTTTCTGGTGACAAATCCCGTGAAAACCCACGCCCTTCCTATTGAATTCAACCGATATCTGGAAATTCATTCTCCTCCTGAAGAGTTGCAGTTAAGGGAATGGGAAAAACATTTGGGAGACGGTGCGAAAATCCAAGAACGACTTCTTGACCTGGTAGAGCAGTACCCCCTTCATCTGAACGAGATCTCTGAAATCGTCCAGGGTGCAAAGACGGCTGGACTTCTAAAAGCGAATGAAACCATAACTTTTGAAGATGTTTATGAAACTCTTAAGCGTTTCAAGGGTAGGAAATCCGTACCGATTCTTTTTGGTAGAGCAGGCAATTGATAATGGACGATTCCACTAAAAAACAAATCCTTTTGATGGCTCTGGAAGAATGCCTGGCATACGTTTATGAAGTCATATCACCTCATGCCAATTATCAGGGGATTTGCAAAGGCTTGGATTTGAATGGAATAAAGAAGATCATTCAACCCTTTATCCTTGAAGAGGCAAGCCAGTATTCTGTGAAAGATCTTGAGAACCTGATTGCTACCCTGCCGAATGCCTTTTCACTGTTTGTAGAATATGCCAACCGAAGGTATGAGAATTTGCTTGAGCAGGATACCTTTGAATCCATTTTGTCCAGGTATTTAAGGGAGAAGCAATGACATTTGAAGGGCATTGCACGGAATCAACACTACTTTTTGAAAAGCCTTATGAAGAGGTCCACAGATGGCTGGATGAATTTCAAAAGGCGCCAGGCATAGGCATGAAACACCGGCGGTTTCGGCACCATCAAGCTGGAATCAAGGAAGCCACAAAACTGTTTGGGGAAGCTGCTGGCAATGTTGCAAGGCAGCACATCATTTCCGATTTGAAACAGGAAGGCTGGAATGAAAGAGATCACCCTTTCCCGAGGGATGAAGATCATTATGTGAAAATGGGCCTTTTTTGATTGTCTCCTCTACAGTTAAAGCATTGGCGGTTCCTGCGACAATCACAACAGGTGAAACTCTGTTCTTATTATGGAGGTTATATGTTAAGAAGAATAGTGCTAACATTGGTATTATTTTTTGCTACTGTGGGTAGTTCATACGCTAACGGGTTGAATTATTTTTTAGGGGGTTTCGTGGCAGGGTTTGTATTGGACCGAGCAGCTACACGATATAATTGTTGTCAGCCTCCACCTGATCGTTCCGGTTATTGTCCGGATAGGGCCTACCCAGCGGGTCCTTGTAAAGGACAACGGTATTTTCGAAAAGTCTGGGTTCCGGGAAGTTTACAATTACGATGCTCAGAAGGGTATTACAATTTTTGGGGTAATTTTGTACCGCCCGATTGTTGCCGGGTATGGGTTCCTGGTTTTTGGAAATACGAATAAAAGGAATGCAACCTACGATAGGAGAGACCTGTGGAGCCAAAATGTCATCACATCCCCATTAAAGAGGCCGCCGAAAGCCTTAAAGATAGGCTCAAGGCCATAGGGTTTGAGGAAATATTTATTGAGGACGATGATCCGGTCTTCAAGAACTTCTTTGCGAAAAGTGATCGCCTTTTTGAAAATTCCTTTTTCACCATACAGATTCTGTTATATGAACTTTATAACGATGATGGATCGGGTGCAGGTATGGAGTTTCACGCCCTTTTCTTTACCCGGAAAGACAGGAAGGTTCAGAGAGGCCTGAGCGCGAATGGTTTCGAGAGATTGCGGACATTCTTAGACATGAAACTGTTCGAACCCGCCGGACTGAAAGTGGTGGAATATGATCCTTCTGATTCATCTGATCGAGACTACAAGCGACCTAAAAACTGGTCCTCGTTTTTTCCGGATAACTTGCCGGGCGTGGAGATACATGTTGGTGGATGGCTTTGTAAAAATTTGGGAATTGGGGTCAGCAATGAGTGATGGGTGGTGACCATTTCTTGGTGGGCCACGCTGGAGATTAAGCAATATTTGTTTTGTTTTTCGTATAATGAAAGGAGACGTACCATATGCATCTATTCAAGATAGAAGAGGAAACAAAATCTCTTAAGAAAATTGAAGTAGCAAATTTAGCATCTCAAGGATTCAACGAACCAAGAGATCTCGAATCATGGGTGATGAAATATGACAAAGACATATTTGCAAGGAATGTCATATGGATTGCAAAACAGGACTATTTAAATTCCGAGCAGAGGTCAGACCTCATCGGTGTGGACAATAACGGTGATCTCATCGTGTGTGAGTTAAAACAGGGAGAAGTCTCTGAAGCAGCTGTCATCCAAGCTCTGGGGTACACGTCTGAATATTCAAAATACGATATGCAGGGCCTTAGTGAGAAGTTCCTCTCCCACGTTCGAAGCGGACACATCGAAGCCAACGTGACAACGACTGAGGACGCAATAAAACTCATTAATTCAAGCATTAAAGCGGAGACCAAAGTGAACGAATCCCAGATCATCATTTTGGTTGGCGAGGACTTCTCACCGACGGCGCTCTCTATTGTCGAATATCTGAACAACTCCTCTGAAGCTCTCCTCTATATCATCGAATGTTGGCGGTATCAGCTCTTCCCGGTTTCCCACGGCCACTATCAAATCGCTTTTGAACAGATACTGCCACCCCCCAATATACGGGCTCAGATCGCTGCAAAGCGCGAGGAAATACGAGACAGAAAGTACTCTCGGGATCCCAACAAAATTGATTTCATGAATCTGTTGATGGCTCAACTGAGACTGAAGTCAAAGTGGCACATTTCCAGAAGACCCGGTGCCTCGTACTTGTTCAATATCGCCATTAATGATCAGGCTGAAGAGGTTTTCGAACTCAACGTTTACGACAGCTATCCTAAGCTGTCTCTACCTTCAGCTTTTCCGTTGGAAAAGCTAGAAGATGTTGACCTGCTGGAAGGTGATGATCATAATTGTATCGATTTTCGCTGGTTCAGAGTTGCAGATTATACTGAAGAAGACTTGGAAAAATTGTTCACAGACATTGCCAACATAGTTGAAGTTCAAGGGTTCAGACAGCAGGCGATATTAGACGCCGATGACGAGGCCGCTGAAATACGGGCATGATAAATATTCTGCCCTGACATCCAAGCGTTTTCTCTATATCACGTAAACATTTATAAACGGGAAGTGTGTCATTTCAGGTCATAGTTCTTTCAGAAATATGGCCTCACATTTACCCCGCCATTCACAAATTTGGACTTTTTTGAAATTTTCGGTTTAATGCGGCCAAAAAAAATGACACACCCCAAGGGTATCATGAAAACGGTATGGGGGATAGATAGGTGAACGTCAGGCAGATTGTTAAAGATTTATGGGAAGCACAAGAAAATGATCGTCTACGAATACGAACCCGAGATTCTAAGGACCATTGACGAGCCTCCTGATTATTTAAAGAGCCGATCTTTCACAGGAAACCTGCCTCAGAAAAGAGCTTCCGGTCAGGAATCAGAAAAAGGCATTGACAATGATAAGGAACTGAACCAGAAAACTTCTCCATATAAAAGGGACACAAAATAGAAGGATTTAGCGCAAACAAATATTGACAAAAGCAGTGATTTCGTATTTAGTGCTTAGTGATAAAATTACCCCATGATCGATAATAGACGAGATACCATGAAAATCACATTCGATCCCTCTTTTGATAGTGGGTACTGGCCCGGTCCCCTGCAGGATAGAAATGCTGTTTCCGGGGAAATCTGGGTCGGCCCATCCGGCTTGCTGGGCCTGCTTGAAACCATGACCGGTCTGAGTGGTCCACCTGTCCCAAACGCCTTGCGGGCCGCGGAACTGGTTTCAACTATTCGCGCTGTATCAGGATTTTGGAGCCGATCCGCGCAAGTGGACCCTTTCGGCACCGCCAAAAGAGTCCTGGACTGGCGGGATCAGCTAAGAATGTACGGCTGGCGTTTCCAGCCGGTCAGCGAGAGGCTGGGAGACCTTGCGGGAGTTACCGAAAGAGCATCTCCTGGATTTCCGGACCGTCTTCTGATGGTGGCAGAAACGCTCATGTCCATCAATAACGCCGTTCAACAACTGACCCTTTTGGAACCACCCGATCGTTTCCCTTCCGTTTTACAAACGGCAATTCGGTCTCTAAAAAAGACCGGCACAAAGATAATTGAAGAAAAGCTAAAAGCCGTTAAATCCGCGGGCGATCTGGCAGCGTGCACAAAATCGTCATTCAAACCCGAAGGAGATGGCTCGATTCAGTTGCTGAGACCCGCCACCTGCGGCACGGCGGCCAACGAAATCGCTGCATGGCTTTCCACGGGAAGGCAAACGGACAAAACCGTTATCATCGGTCCCGACAGTATTCTGGATCAAGCGCTTTATCGTTTCGGCCTACCCACAACGGGGGCCGGTATCCCCGTTTTTGATAATGCCTTGTTGCAAATCCTTCCCCTCACCCTTGCCATGGGCTGGAACCCGCCGGACCCGCAGCGGGCTCTCGAACTGCTCATACTGCCCATCAGTCCGGTCCCACGGGGGATCGCCCGCAGGCTTTCCCGTGCGCTCCAGAAATACCCTGCTGTGGGCTCTGATGAATGGAATTCGACGCTTAAAGAGGGTCTTGATGCAATTGAAAATGAGCGCGACCGCAAACGGCTCAAAAAGAGGATCAACACCATCTTCGCCTCGGTTTTTACGGGCAATCGATACCCGGTGACCGAAATCAAAGCCCGTATCGATCTTTTAAGATCGTGGACCATGGGAAGAATGCCGAAAGATGAACCCGGTCATCAATGGCAGGCTCTGACATCGCAGTTGGAAAACTGCCAGCGAATCGTTGAACTTTCAGGGCTCACCCATTTTACCGCCCCCCAGACCCGCCGTATGCTTCATGATATCACTGAAGGAAGCGGAACTGTGCCTCTTTATGAAGCGCAGGCGGGTCCGGCAACGGTAGGGGCACCTGAGTGTATTGCAGGAGAAGCCGAGAAGGTGATCTGGTGGTCTTTCAATCGGGCTACGGCACCCAGCATAACTTCGGACCTGCTGACCGCGCAGGAGCGTGGAGCGCTTCGAAAAGAAGGCGTCTTGCTTCCGACCCCTGGAGATGAGGCCATTTGGGCCGCAGAGAGATGGCAACGCCCTCTCATGTTTGCCGACAAAAATCTGATACTGGTCTGTCCCCGACAAGGCCTCGACGGTGAAGCCCAATACCCGCATCCCCTCTGGGATGAATTGGCTGGAAAAGTCAAAGACAGCTCCAGGCTGAAAGAACTGGAACGGGAAACACTCATTTTCAAACGAAGTCCGGCAAAGAAAAAGCGGGATTTTAAAGCACTTCCCGAACCGGTGGCGGAATGGAAAGTGGGGCCTCTCTTGATTTCCAAGAGGACGCAGGAGTCCCCCAATAGCCTTGCCAGCCTCGTTTCCTGTCCCTTCAAATGGGTGGTTCAATATCTGGGTAATGTCTGGGGTGGCACCACCGCTACTTTAGATTCCCCTGAAAACCTTGAAGGGTGGCTGATACATGAAATTCTGCGTCGGGTTCTGCTTCGGTTTCTGCTCCAGAATATCAAAAAGCCCGACACCGCCGTAAAAAAGGCCCTGTCCATTTTTGACACTGAAGGCCCACGATTGGCCGCTTCCTTTTTTCAGCCCGGGTTTGATGATCTAAGGGCTGAAGTGAAACGGTCTGTGAAAACAGCTACGCTGGAACTTTTTCGAATGCTTGAGAGCGGAGGGTTCACCCTACGTTCCGTTGAAGAAGAATACAGCCTTAAAGTCCGCTCCATCGGTATCGAGATTGAAGGTCGCCCTGATCTGGTATTGCAGGAATCAGGAGCCGTCATTGATTTTAAGCGGGGCGGTGTAAAATATAGGCACGGTGAACTGGCTTCAGGTGTCGGACTGCAACTGGCCGTTTATGGTCATCTGGTTCGTGAAAAAGAAGCTGCGGCATTTCCGCCTGTGGCCTACCTGATGCTGAAAGCCGGGCATCTGATAACGGTTGATCCGGAAGCTTTTCCGGATGCCCATGTGATTGAAGGCCCCACACCGAAAGAAACCTGGAACGCTTTCAAAAACAGCTTCAAGCAAATCTGGGCGGAGTTAGACAAGGGGAAGGTCAAAGCCTGTGGAAATGATCCGGACGGCCCACCCAAAAGTGAATTGGCGGATGACCGGATTTTCCTGGAACCATGCAATTTTTGTGACCTTTCCGTACTTTGTGGGCAGGCCTTCAGTGCTTAATCGACCGAAATATCTGAAAGAGGCGTCATGACAAACATTCACATCATTACCGCCAGTGCCGGTAGCGGCAAGACCTATCGGTTATCCACCCTCCTTCAGGAAAAAATCGCTTCCAAGAAAGTCCGACCGGAAGCGGTGATCGCCACCACTTTCACCAAAAAAGCAGCCGCAGAACTGCAGGAACGGGTTCGGCAACGGCTTATTAAAGAAGGGTTGACAGGTGAAGCCAACCGATTGGCCGCAGCCCGCCTGGGCACCGTTAATTCCATCTGCAGCGGGCTGGTAATGGACTTTGTGTTTGAAAAAGGGCTTTTTCCCGAAACCATGGTCCTGGACGAAACCGCCGCAAAACGTGAGTTAAAACGCGCCATGTCTTCAGTGATGACGGGCGGTATTTCCAGTCGATTTACAGATCTTAAAAGCCGACTTGAAGCTTTTGAGTGGGTTGACGCCGTGGAATCGGTCATCAAGCTGGCCCGCTATAATGCTTTGGATACCAAAGCGCTTGAAGCGTCCAAAAAGATAAGTACCGAGAGCATATTGGGATTACTGAGCAAACCGCTTGGAAAAGAACGAAATCTAGACCGGGAACTGGAATCCGCACTTGATGACTTTATCAATCATGTGGATACGGAAGAGGACACCACCAAAGTTACCGCTGGTGCCCTTCAAAAGGCGACTGCTTGCCTCAATATGCTTCGGCAGGGACGAACATTGACCTGGGCTGAGTGGTTGCGATTGAACCGTCTGAAGGTGGGCAAAAAATCAGCGGAACACGTTGAGATACTGAAACAGGTTGCCTTACTCCATGACAGACACCCGCAATTAAAGAAGGATCTGGTTGAAGCGGTAACGCTGGTGTTTGATACGGCCATCGGGACCTTGAATGCATATCAGGAGCACAAACGGATTTGGGGCGTGATGGATTTCTCAGATCAGGAAGTTCTGGCACTGGCGCTTTTAGACGAACCGGCTGTTCAAGAACACCTGAAAGGAAGCATAGATCTCCTGCTCGTTGATGAATTTCAGGACACCAGCCCCATTCAGTTGGCCATCCTTCTAAAATTGGCGTCACTTTCTAAAGAAACCGTCTGGGTTGGTGATCAGAAACAATCTATTTACGGTTTTCGAGGAACCGATCCGGCCTTGATGGATGCGTGCATTGAAAATATTTTTGAGAAACAGTCCAAAAATAAGGACCGTTCCCCCGAAACCCTGGACAAATCCTGGCGAAGCCGCCCTCCCTTGGTACGCATTACTTCGGAAATATTTGTTCGCGCCTTTAAGCCTCACGGTATTCCAAAGGAAAGGGTGAGGTTAAAGCCCGCCATAAATTCGGACCCTCCTGAACTGGGTCACTTCATGGAATGGTGGGAACTGGACAGCAGTAATAAAGATCTGGATGCTTCAGCCATTGCGGGTGGTGTTCAAACCCTGCTTCGGAACACAAAGGCAAAAGTCAGGGTTCCTGAAAGCGGGGTAATCAGGAGGATGAAAGCAGGAGATATCGGCATCCTCTGTCGAACCAACAAATTCTGCGAAAAGGTGGCCGAAGCACTTGAAAGCATCAACATTAGAGCCATTCTGCCTAGAACGGGACTTCTCTCCACACCGGAGATCAGGACAATAATGGCCGGTCTCAGGTTGTGGGTCGATCGCGAAGATACCCTTGCTGCGGCCGAGCTGGCCCGGATCATTCATTATCCTGGGAAACCGGACCGGTGGTTACAGGATTTGCTTGAAAACCCATCCGCATTCAGCGCACTGCCCGAAGCTGCGGCCATTGTCGAAACAGCAGGAGAAAATCCTGACAGTGGTGTGCACCAAACCCTTGATGCTGTTTACCGGATTACCCGCATTCGTGAACTCTGTCTTTCCTGGGGGGATGCTGTCACCCGCCTGGCGAATCTGGATGCTTTGATGGCCCATGCGGTGAAATACATCGATTCCTCCTCCGCCGAGGGTATTGGATGCACGCCCGCAGGCCTGATTGCCCATCTGAACGAAATGGCCGGCAATAACGAAGACACCCAGGCCCTTCTGGCTGGAGATGACGCGGTCACGGTGGTAACCCTTCACTCAGCAAAAGGTCTTGAATGGCCAGTTACCATCATGAGTGAAATTGGAAAGACATTTGATGCGAATCCACTCGGGGTAAGGGTGATGCACGATAAGCCGTTCAACATGCAGAATCCCCTTTCAGACCGATGGCTTCGTTACTGGTTGTTCCCTTATCATCCAAAAAACAAAGATACCCTCTTTCAACACAGAATGCGGCAACATCCTTCAAATGAGGACATCGTGCGTCAGCATGAACGGCAGGAGTTGCGGGTCCTCTATGTAGGATGGACCCGTGCAAGGGACAGTTTGATCCTAGCGGGGCGAAAAAAGGAATTTGCGGGCGGAATCCTCGGACTTCTAACAGATGAAAAGGAAAACTGGCTGCTCTCAGAACCAAAGGAGGGTAAGGCCAAATGGGCGGGCAAGCAGATCCATGTTCAAACCCGAAACCTTTCGCCGGTTGATGCTGAACCCACATCAGCATCACCTGGAACCGATTACGCTGTTCCCGATAAAACCATTGAACATCCACCGGCAAGACTCACGCCGTCTTCCATGGAGGACAGTGGGGAAGTAATTCGAATCGATCAGATCGGAGAGCGGACACCCATTACCGGCAACCCGGATATGGATGTGGTGGGTAATGCCTTTCACGCCTTTTTTGCAGCAGACCGCCCGGAATATGATGAGCAGCAGAGGCTGGATCTGGCTACAGGCATCGTTCAGCGCTGGCAACTAATCGGCACCATTGATCCGGGTCATCTGGTTCAAGCTTCACATAGCCTGAGAAACTGGGCCGAAGAACATTATCCCAATGCCGTCTGGAGAAGAGAATGGCCCATGAGCCAAAGTCTCCCTGAAGGCACAATTGTTTCAGGGTTCTCCGACCTGACACTTGAGGATGGGAATCGGTTTGCAATTATTGATCACAAGACCTTTGCAGGCAACAAAAAAGAGGCTGCCAGAAAGGCCTCTGAATTTTTCGGCCAGCTCAAGGCATATCGTGAAATTCTAGAGGCCAAATATGAGGGCGCATCTGCTTCGTGTTACATCCACTACCCGGTCATCGGAGTGATGGTTGAAATTGATGTCTTAGCTTGATTGTTTATCTAGGAAATTCAATCTCGTTTTTGCACATTTTCCAGGGATGTACATTACCCCATCGTACCGGATATATAGCGCATGATCAAATCGCAATAGGTTGTCCCGTGCCATAGCATAATGGTGATAGGGTAGAAGCGGTCGAACCTGAACTATGAGATGAAGCCGGGGATCCGCTTGGAATTTTTTCGAGTTTCCCAAGCTATTACCAATAGCTGGAAAAGTCAGTACAAAGTTTTCCATGCTATAGATGCAATTGATGGAAACTTTTCCGCCTATTCGGACTGCTAACCCAAGACGGAGAGATTAAAATGAGAACATGGAAATTGACCATTAAACCTGACAATGTTGATGGTTATGACCCTTTTCAACTCTGTAAGGAAAAATCGTTGCTTGGAGTTGGTTGGGCGGGAGCTTATAAACAAAAGCAAGCTACCAGTATTGATGACGCTAAAAGATTGGTAAAAGCCGAATATGATAAATGGCCATATCAAATAAAGTATTTGCTTGAAGATGTTAAAAAGGGTGATCATATTTGGCTCCATCAAGATGGAAATTATTACCTATGTAAAGCTGCTGATGAAATTCTGTTTGGCAATGCAATCGATAAGGATTTTATAGAATTAGACTTAGGGCACGCAAGAAAAGCAAAATGGATTATTGTTCCAGAAATTTATGTTTCTGGTTCTATCCAGCGGGGAACAATTGCTCGAAGAATGGTACAAAGAATAAGGGTCACTGAAAAAGAAACAGATTTTCATGAAATTCTTTTCAGGAATTTATCAAAGAATTCAAGATGGCAACCAGCAATAGATGACTCAAAACTCAAAAAAGAAATATACCAAATGCAAATAATTGATATGTTCTCATTAATGTCACCAGATGATGTAGAAGATATTGTATCTGCGTATTTACAATCGCACGGTTGGGTCCTTATCAAGTCAACATGTTTCAGGAGTAAGCCTGTTTTTGAGTTTTCAATGCTCAACCAAAATCATGAAACCTGCCAAGTCCAAGTAAAGTCAGGCAAACATCCCAACCCGCTATCCCCTTCTGATTATGTATCGTACACAGACCAGCAAAAAGTCATTTTTCTTTTTTCAACAAATCAAAGCCCTTATCCAGGTTCTGCAATTGAAGGCATTGTGCCTATTGCTCACAATGAAATATTTCATTGGGTACAAAATAACATTTGGGCATTAACAACACCATTGAAAATGCGATTGTGGATATTTCTATGTGAAAACGCGAGTAAACGGGGTCAGCCCTTGACATAGGACGTCATGTTCTATGTCAAGGGCTGACCCCACTTCCCACTGGCCCCTAATAGATGAGGATATTTCTATCGACGGATTGCTGAACATCGTTCATACTCCAAAACAAAAAAGGCGAATGCATAACAACCACAGTATTAACGCGGACTGGTAATTCCACTATGTTTTATTAATGATGAATATTTGGTGAAATAATATATACTACCCATGGACAGTTTTTTATAATATTGCGGAGTGTTTAAAGAGTGTCGGCTAATATCATGCTGTGACCGAGCAAAAATTTTAACGGGAGGGTTATATGGAATCACAAATTTGGAGAGTGAGGACTGAAAAGATTGGAACATTAGAATCATTTAGGTCAGAATATGATATGGAATCATTTCTTATGAATAATCCTGCAATTGTAGGTTGTTGGGATCCAGATGCAGATTTTGCAATTCCCACTTTAATTCGTCAGCAAATTCATACGAAAAAGGGCGAGGGAGGGAGTGGACGAATTGATCTGGCAGGTATAATCAAAAACGATAATGGTTATGAACTATGCATATTTGAATTAAAGGCGAACAGAATTGATGAGACGGCAGTTACTCAGTTACACGACTATTTGAAAGGTTGGGGTAAAAAAGAAAGTGCGAGTAAGATGATAAAGGATTGGATATTAGATTTGCAATTAGTAGGAGTTGATAGTTCCAATGTCAATAAAATGATAAGCAAACCGCAAGGAGTTCTAGTCGGGCCCGAATTCGACGTAAAAGCTATAATTAAGGCAAAGGGAATGAACTTCCAAGGAATAAGGCTTACTCGTTTCAGGGCGGAAATAGGGCAAGACTATTATGTAATTGTTGAGGATCAGGTGGGAGATGTTATAAAAAGGGCAAAAAGAGCACAATTTGGCTGGTCGGACCTCATTGATAATAATTTAATTGCCGAAACAGATAAAATAACACTTACCGTTCCAAATAAGAGTGTCAAATTCATTGCTAAACCTGATCTTACAGCAGCTAGTTTTAAATCAAAGAAAATTATCTTTGAGAAAGCAAGTGCCAACAAAATCCTCAAAAAAGAAAGGCAAATAAGAGTTGCCCATTCAGAATTCAAATATCCAGCAAAATGGATTGATAGCGTTATCCAATCTATACAAGAGGGGAATAGTGTATTGATAACTCACGCAACAGGAATAATTTACTTTGCATTTGGTTGGCCAACAAGCTTTTGGGTTCCAGGACAATATTGGATACACGAAAAATCAAAGCTAACACTAGGAAAATTAGATCAGAAATTGGTATAGATAAAAACGCCCAACGAATAAGGATAGATCGCGGTTCGCTGCCCTCACACAATCTATCCTTTATCTGATTTGCATTTCCAGGCAGTTTAAACAGCAGAGCCAGTCGGCGGCACTAATAATGAGGACCGAATTCGATCCGTTTTTAATTTTTCTTGCGATGTTTGGTTTATTGACAAGCTGGATAGCGGGCATTTTCAGGACACGCTGAAATTTTATCAGATGGGGGCTTACGTTTGAATCTGATAATTTGCTCTCAACCATGAACTGGGGTCTACCGCTTGTGGTAATCAAGAAATCTACCTCTTCCAGAGCTGCAAACCGCAGTTTTAAGTTTTTCCAATGAGCCCTCCTTGGCGGAGATCCGTGTCCCAAAAATCACTGGTTTAAAACCTATAATTTTCTTCTATCCGCGCTACCTGTCCTTTCACCTTCTCCACCATCCAGTTTGGCCCCAGCAGCCTGGCCTCATCTCCGAAAGAAAGGAGCCACGCCATCAACTCGGGCTCGGAGGAGGCGCTGAAGGAGAGATGGATCTTTCCGTCTGGTAGTTGCTCAATTTGCTGGTCGGGACTCCAGATACGCTCCGCTACAAACCCTGCGGAAAATCCGACAAATTCCACCTTTACCTCAAAGGCTTCCTCTTTGATCACACCAAAGTTTCGGTTGAAGATTTTTTCAAAATCATAATCTTCCGGAAACTTGAAAAACCGTTCGTCCAACTCCGCCTTTTGAATCCGGTGAACCGCCAGGAGCGGATCAAACGTGGGCTCCTTGTACAAAGCCCCAGGTTTTCTGGCCAGACCGGCGTGCAGGTAAACCGTATCCTGGTGTGAGAAGAGCCGGTACGGCTTAATGTAGAAGGTTTTGGATTTCTTCGCCAGGATGGCCCGGTAGGAAATTTTGCAGACCCGGCTTTTCTCCATGGCCTCCAGAAGTGTTCGAATGGATTCCTGCTGGGGCGTGTAATCAATGGTTCCCGGCCTGAAAGAGGCAAAGTGGCGGGAAGAAAAACTCGCCTCTCGTGGCAGGAGTGCACGACCTTTTTCCAACGCCCGGGTCGCTTCCTCCAGGAACCGGCGGCCCAGGAGGTGTTCGGCAAAAGATCTACACATATAGAGCGCATGAAGTTCCGTGGCCGTCAGGTTCAGCGTGGGCGGTTGCTGCCCAAGCGTTTTCAGGCGAAAAAACCGCCTTCGACCCTCCATGGACCATTCGATGTGGACCTTGTAGGACCTTTCAATATCCTCGATAAGTCTCAGCACTGTCTGCTTGGAGCAATCCAGCATGCGGGCCAGGTCTGACAGAGAATGAGGTTCTCTGGTAAACAGAAGTCGCGCAAACAGGCTGATCAGCTTTTCACCATAGGTTTTATCACTGCTTTTTCTGGGCATGAATCACCTTTTTAAAAGCCACGGAGTTCCACAGTATCGACGGGCCTCAAAAATATTTCAAGCCCCTGTCGAATTTATCAAGAATAACAACTCTTCATTCCGTACTATGGAACATTAACATGGCATACTCCCTTCAACAAGCACAAAAAAGGAGGATTGAATATGCCGATGACATTAAGACGAAGAAGGCGACGGAAAAACATAGGGGGAAGTCAAAATCAGATGCCTGACAAAAATGAACGGTTTGTTTTGAGCCATACGGCGGCTATCCTGATTGGGCACCTTGACCGCTATCCGGTTCTGGATGAGGAAGCTCTGGAGCTGATTTGCTGGAACCTGGGACAAAACCGTGAAGGTTTGGGCAAATTCCTTGAAAACCAGTTCGAAGATGAAGACCGGGAAGAGATTGAGGAAAGCCTTTCTGAATCTCTGTTTGATCATAGCGATTACGGACGGGATCTTTGGCGGATCATTTCAAAGATGGCCCCCAGGTTCCACCGCGAAATGATTCGCGAGGTGCAACGCCTGTTGACCCTGAAAATTGAGGAACTTCGGTACAGGGGTAAATCGGACCTGGAAAAGAACCTGGATGTCATCCGGGAAATGTTTGGCTTGACGGAACAGGAATGTCAATTCTGTAGATTCCTTTTCATTGTATCCAACTATGACCCCGTAGAGGCCTATTTTGTCAACCATCTGGAATGCCAGAAATTCAGTGGCAGGCGATATCTCTGCAATCTCCTGAACATCAGCAAAAGCGCTTTGAATGATATCCTTACGGGCAAGCTGGAAAGAATCGGCCTTTTTGAAATTGACAGGTATGATTTCCGTCTGGAGGATGATTTTTGTCCTCTTTTTGAAAACCCCTCCTCCCAGCTTATATCTAAAAACTTCTTTGTTCGCCTGAATCATAAGAGTATTCCCTTGGCCCATCATTTTGTGGGAGAAAAGAAAATCGCTCACACCCTGGCCCTCCTTCGTGAAAAACCGAAATCATCGACCCATATTCTTCTTTACGGCCCGCCGGGAACAGGGAAGACCAGTTTTGCGGCAGGGGTTGCCCGGGAAACGGGCCTTTCTCCTTACGGGATTGTTCGGGGAGAGGCTAACACCACCCGTAACAGACGGGCGGCGATCCTGGCTTGTATCAATATGACCAATTCGGGATCGGGGTCGCTGATCGTAGTGGATGAAGCGGACAACCTTTTGAACACCCGTTTTTCGTGGTTCATGCGGGGGGAAACCCAGGATAAAGGATGGATGAACGAACTCCTGGAAACACCCGGACTCAGGATGATCTGGATCACGAACCAGATCGAGGATATCGAACCATCGGTGCTTCGGCGGTTTTCATACAGTCTCCATTTCAGGCCCTTTAACAAACGTCAACGCATTCAACTCTGGGAGAACATCCTGAAAAAGAACAAGGCCAAACGCTTTCTGAACCTGTCGGAAATTGAAAACCTTGCAGGAACTTATCGGGTTAGTGCAGGGGCAGCGGATCTGGCGGTCAAAAAGGCTAAAGAGATGGGTCTCAAAACAAAAGAGACATTCATAAGAAGTGTGAAGCTGTCCCTGGAGGCCCATGAAACATTGAAAAATGGTGGTGAAAAAAAGGTTGATCGAGATCGGATTGATAAAAGCTATTCCCTGGATGGTTTGAATATCAAGGGGGACATCGATGCGGTGATGGCGCAATTAGAAAAATTTGACGCCTATCTCAGGAATTCACAGCAGGATGAAATGGTGAACATGAATCTCCTTTTTTGCGGTCCCCCCGGCTGCGGAAAAAGCGAACTGGCCCGCTATATTGGAGAGCGCCTGGACCGGGAGATCATCTGCAGGCGTGTCAGCGACATTCAAAGCATGTATGTGGGAGAAAGTGAAAAGAACATCCGGGACGCTTTTGAAGAGGCGGAACGAGAGGAAGCCATCCTGATCATGGATGAAGCGGAATCCCTGCTTTTCAATCGGGATCGGGCGCAGCGCTCCTGGGAGATCAGTCTCACCAATGAATTTCTCACCAGCATGGAGCGTTTCAGGGGGATTCTGATCTGCACCTCCAACCGCATGAAGGATTTGGATGCTGCTTCCATTCGGAGGTTCAACCACAAGGTAAGTTTTGATTTTCTCACCTCCGGAGGGAATGTCGTTTTTTACGGGAAAATTCTCTCGTCCATGATCAAGTCGCCGTTGGACAAGAAAAACAAGAGCCGCTTGATCGAGATTACGGATCTATCCCCCGGTGATTTCAAAACCGTTAGGGATCGATATTCCTTTTACCCTTCAAAAGGATTGAAACACCAGGCCCTTGTGAGCGCCTTGGAGGAAGAAGCCAGGATCAAAAAAATCCACAGTGGGGGAAATGCTATCGGCTTTTAATGCCGCAATCAAGAATTAATCGCTGCCAAATGGACGGCGGTGACCGGATGACTTTCATCTATTATGAAATCTGATTTGCCAATAACTTAGGATTGTATCCCCGGAATTCAAAGTTGAAAACCGGCCTTTCAGTATAGGGAGCGGTCAAAGACTTTTCTTTCGAAATATGATGAGGTACGCTTTCCTGCACCTCTGTAATCAGGGGGTCATCTGCTGTTGACCCCTTTGCCTGATTTATACTCTGATACCAGTTGACAATAAATACCTTTTTTGCTAAATGTTTGGTCAAGAAAGGGGTTTGTTTTGACCAATGCTTGAACGATACGCTGAAAAACACCTGAATAAATGGTATCAAAAAAAGAACCGAAAGCCTTTGGTGCTGAGGGGCGCCCGCCAGGTGGGGAAATCCACTCTGGTCCGCCATTTTGCGGCTTCAGAAGGGCTGGTCTTAAATGAAATCAATCTGGAGCAAAACCTGTATCTGGACGACATTTTCAAAACCCTCGATATGGGATTGATTATCCAGGAACTGAATGCTTTGGTGGGCCGGAAAATACGATCCCCCGGCGCCTTCTTGTTTTTAGACGAAATTCAGGCGACCCCTCACGCCATACAGGCCCTTCGATACTTCCATGAAGAGATGCCTGAACTCCCCCTGATATCCGCCGGATCCCTGCTTGAATTTGCTCTGGCCGGCCACCATTTTTCAATGCCCGTGGGCCGCATCGAATACTACCATCTGGGACCCATGACCTTCAGCGAGTTTTTGGCGGCTGTGGAACCAGCGCTGGTTTCCATTATATCCGACTTCCGAATAAATAATGCCATACCGGTCACAGCCCATCGGAAGCTGCTCAAACGTCAGCGGGAATTCCTGTTTGTAGGCGGAATGCCGGAAGCGGTGGCTGCATTTGCTGAGGAGAACGCTGTTACCGAAGTGACAGCGGTGCACCGGTCCATCGCCGGAACCTACCAGGATGATTTTTCCAAGTACGCCAAACAGAAGGACCTGGCCCTGATGCAAAAGGTTTTCAGACAGATTCCCCGAATGATCGGGCAGAAGGTTAAATACAGCAACATCAGCAGAGAAGACAGGTCCCGAAATGTCAAAGCGGCTATCGATCTGCTGGTAAAGGCTCGGGTATGCCATCGGGTTTTTCACAGCCACTGTTCTGGAGTTCCGCTCTTTGCCGATATCAACGAGAATGTGTATAAGCTGATCTTCATGGACGTGGGACTGGCCGCTTACCTCACCGGACTGGACTGGATTGCGCTCAATACCCTGGATGGCGACAACCTTGTCAACGAAGGAAAGCTGGCGGAACAGTTTGTGGGGCAGCATTTGCTTCTGCCCCTTGAGCCACCGCAGTTGACATACTGGCTTCGGGAACAGAAGACCGCCAATGCGGAAACCGATTATGTGACATCCAGCGGCAATCTGGTGGTTCCCGTTGAAGTCAAAGCCGGAAAAAGCGGGACCCTAAAAAGCCTGCACCAGTTTGCGGCACGAAGAAAATCCCCCCTGTGCGTTCGCTTTGATCTGAATCTCCCGGAAATCCGCTCTCTCACTCATTCGGTCAGAATGGATGGGGGCAGTATACCGGTTTCTTTTAACCTTTTGTCGTTGCCGCTGTATTTGGTGGAAGCCCTGCCGGGGGTGCTGGAGGAGTTTCGAAAGGCCCAGTGAAACCATACGACAAGACCCTATTTTTTTAAAACAAAATAAACGTGGTCTCTCCCTGAATTTTCCATAGCCTGCTCAAGCCCTGACAATCCCATGGGGGAAATACCTGCGCTTGAGCCTCAGGGAGACATTCACCAGACCGATCAGGACCGGCACTTCCACCAGGGGGCCTATGACTGCTGCGAAGGCCTGTCCCGAATCGATGCCGAAAACCGCTACGGCAACGGCAATGGCCAGTTCAAAGTTGTTGGAGGCGGCCGTGAAACTCAATGTGGCGGACTGTTCATAGGTGGCCCCCACTTTCATGGAAAGGAAAAAGGAAACAAAAAACATAATTACAAAATAGATGCAAAGGGGCACGGCGATCCGGATTACATCCAGGGGGAGCTGCACAATGTATTCGCCTTTGAGAGAAAACATGACCAGAATGGTAAACAGCAGTGCTATGAACGTGATGGGACTGATTCGGGGAATGAATTTTTGCTCATACCATTGCCTGCCTTTGGTTTTGAGACCGATGAGGCGTGAAAGCATCCCGGCAATAAAAGGAATGCCCAGGTAGATGAAAACGCTTTCGGCGATTTCCCCGATGGATACATTCACCACCGAACCTTTCAGTCCGAGCCACTGGGGAAGCACCGTTATAAAAATGTAGGCATAAAGGGAAAAAAAGAGGACCTGAAATATGGAATTAAAAGCCACAAGCCCTGCACAATATTCGGTATCCCCGGAGGCCAGATCATTCCACACAATCACCATGGCGATACAGCGCGCAAGACCGATCATGATGAGTCCCACCATGTATTCATGATGGCCTGATAGAAAGGCAACCGCCAGAAGAAACATGAGGATCGGACCGATGACCCAGTTCTGAACCAGGGAAAGAGCCAGGATTTTGAAATTCTTGAATACCTCCCCAAGCTCTTCATACCTGACCTTGGCAAGGGGGGGATACATCATCAATATGAGGCCGATGGCAATGGGGATGTTGGTGGTTCCAACCTGGAAATGGTCTATCACATCACGAATGCCGGGATAAAAATATCCACCTCCAACACCCATGAACATGGCCAGAAAAATCCACAGTGTCAGGAATCGATCCAGAAATGAAAGCTGTTTTGTTGATGGTCCGGTCATGATATCCCTCTATTACCGATTAGAGAAAAGCAGCCGATATTCAGTTTTTCATGGTTTCCTCAGGTCAAAAACGATATGGCGTTATTCAGCACATTCGGAATTCAGTTGTTTCAAGAGCCGTTCGTGTGTCAGAAACATTACCGTTTGCAGCACTCTGAACTCTTGAGTCCCTCGGCAATGAGGGTTTTGTAGTCCCCCAGGGCGTCATGGGTCCAGCAATCGTCCCCGCCCGCCGCTTCTCGGAAGGTCAAACCCATAATGTAGGCAAGCTCCTTTACGGTGGCACCCGCTTCCAGCGCCCCCATGAAATGCTTTAAAAGACAGGGCTTTGACCGGGCCTTGATGGCCAGTGCAAAGCAGATGAATTGATAGGTTTTTTCATCGATGGTTCGCATTTCTTTGTAGGTTTCATCCATTTTGTCAAGGTGCTCAGCGAATTCCGGAAACCATTCCGCCAAAAGGCGTGCGTCTGACATGGTATTGACCTCCTAATTATTTATTGGGTTATCCAGCCTTTGATTTGCTCCTTTGAAGGGACCTTACCCACAGTTTTCACCTCCCCGTCCACCACCACGGCTGGGGTCATGAAAACACCATTTTTGGCGATTTCCATGATGTCCTTGACCTTGTCCACCGAGGCTTCAATCCCTGCCTCAGCAATGGCCTCCTTTACCCGTTTTACAGTTTCTTCACATTTAGGGCATCCCGGCCCCAGTACTTTAATTTCCATGGTTTCATTCCTTTCTTCTGCTTAATTTTCCTGTTCGGTGTGTGCTTCTTCAGGCCATTGGATGAGCCTGGTTCCCATTGATTTTCCAAACCGATTTTACCCGGCCTTTAATGCATAAATAACAATCTGGTAATATAGCGTTTGCAAAAAATCCTTTATCGTTTGCAGACCTCTTCTCTGTTGATAAACGGAAGCCGATTAACCAGACGGGAAACTTCAGCATCGTTTTCCATCCAGTGGCGAAGGTTCCCCAGAAGGGAGCCCGCGTAGGGACTTTCGCCTCCGTCAGCGAGAAAGTAATCAACCCACAAGCCGTCCTTCTTGCTGTTAACCAGACCAGCCCTTTCCAATACTTTGAGGTGCTTGCTCACGGTGGGCTGGGACACCTGAAGGGCTTCCCGAAGTTCGCACACACACATGGAGCGGTGTTGCAGTATTTTCAAAATTTTAACCCTGTTGGGGTCGGACAATGCTTTCATGACTTCGGTGAATTTTTTCATATCAGCTCCTGAATTCTTTTTATGGAATATAGTGCCATCGCGTCAGACTGTCAAGATTTTTCTGGCCACAAAGGGGATGTTCCGAGAAAAAGCTCGAAAGATGAGCTGGACGTTGCAGAATTGTTTCCCCATGTGATAGATATCAGTAAAGCGTTTGAATTGATCAGATAAGGAGGTGCTTATGAGCAAAACGAGACCGGTCGTTTTTGCCAAATCGGCAGCCTATGATGCACAATATGCAGGGGTCCCTTTCGGGCTTACCTTGATCTCGGGGTGCAGGAATTTTGAAAACCCGGAAGGGTTTGATGCACATAAACGAAAGCTTTTAAGGAAAATGCGAAAGCGGTCGACTTTGGGGCAGATCACCGATCGGATCAATGTCTACGACGCGTTTTTCAAGGGTTTCGGGTTTTCCTGCCCGCTGCCGGGACATCTCAAGCGGACCATCAACAGTGGTTTTCCCAGATACAACCTCATGGTGGATGCGCATTTTATGGCGGAGATGTGTGCGGGCATCCTGGTGGCGGTGACAGACTATGATCGATTTGAAGGCACGTTAACGCTGGATGTGGCTGGTGAGGGGGAACTGTGCAGGGGGATGGGTCAACGCGAGATGCGCACCAAGGACGGAGAAATTGTGCTGCGGGATGACAAAGAGATCGTGTGTGTGCTCTGCCAGGGGGCTGATGAAAAAACAAGGGTTTCGGAGACCACGGAGAATGTTCTTTTTTATGGTTACGGCATTCCGAACGTTGAAGCGGAATTTCTCAAGGATGGGTTGACCATCGCTGCGGAGACCATGTCCGAATTCGGCAATGGGATTGTTGAGGAAATCACGGTTTATTAGGTGCGAGTGCCTGAAACCATCCTTCAGGGAATGAAAACGTTTTTTCGGTAGTAAACCAGTTCGTCGATGGATTCCCTGATGTCGCTTAATGCCAGGTGGGTTTTTTCTTTTTCAAACCGGGAAAGGGCAGGGTACCATCGTTTGGCCAGTTCCTTGATGGTGCTGACGTCGATGTTGCGGTAATGGAAAAAATCTTCCAGCAACGGCATGTGTTTTACCAGGAAGCGGCGGTCTTGCCCGATGGAATTGCCGCACAGGGGTGAAGCACCCTTTTCACAATATTGGGAAAGGAAGGCGAGGGTTTCGGTTTCGGCTTGTGCACAGGTGTAAGGGGAGGCCTTGATGCGATCCGTCAGCCCCGAGGCCTGGTGGTGCTCAAGGCTCCAGGGTTCCATTGATGAGAGGATGGCATCGGGTTGGTTGATGACAATATCTGGTCCCTCGGCTACAATGTTGAGCTGGTTGTCGGTGACAATGGAAGCGATTTCCACGATCACGTAGGTTTCGGGATCCAATCCTGTCATTTCCAGGTCGATCCAGATGAGATGCTTTTCCAATTTTGCCTCCTGCTTTGATTGTTTACTTAACACTACAGGTTCTTTGTGCCGGGTGCCAGAAATATTTTAAAAACGGGAAACGAAGAAAATCCCTATTTCGTGAAAAGGCTGCAACCAGTTGTGTTTTGTGTGTTCGTTACCTGCCTTTTTTTCATGGGGCCAGCCTGCGCTCCGATGATCATCGATTATAAAGGCCACAAGGTGTTTAACCCTGATTATCTGTGGTACCTGGAATCATCCTGGCGGGATACGTGGCAGAAACCTGATCAAGTCGTGAGAACGTTACATATCTCCCCAAGGGATGTTGTTGCCGATATTGGTGCTGGGGGAGGTTATTTCACGGAGCGGTTTTCAAAAACGGTAGGTCCTTTCGGATTGGTCTATGCCACCGATGTGCAGGATGTGATGCTTGAAAATCTCAAGAAGAGGGCTAACGCCAGAGGCCTTCATAACGTGAAAGTGGTTCGGGGTGCATTTGATGATCCCATGTTGCCGGAAAACTCCTGTGACCTCATATTTTTCTCAAGTGTGTATAAAGAGATCGATAATCGTGTGGATTACATGAGAAAAGTGAGAAGGGCTCTGAAGCCCGGTGGTCGGGTGGCCATTATTGAATACCGACCCGGGGCTACGGTGGTGGGCCCTCCCCCTGAAATGCGCCTTTCATCAGAACAGGTCAAGGGGGAGCTTGCCGCTTCCGGGTTTGCCCTGGGGAAAGAGTACGATTTCCTGCCACGGGAGTATTTTCTGATTTTTGTTAAGGGCTCCAACAATAAATAATTTCATTGACACCTCCGGAAAATCTGTATAACTTATATATACAACGGACCGCCATTGAACAGCGTAAATCTGGTTTCCTTTTTAATACAGTAAATGATGAAATAAACAGAAAACCAAAATTTTTTATATTGCGTGAGGGTTAATCATGACAACTCAAATGATTATTCGAGTGGAACCGAGCTTGAAAAATAAAGTCAGCCAATTAGCAAAGTCCGAAGGTAAAAATCTAAGTGAGATCGTGAGAGAATTACTGGAAAAATACACAAAAGAAAGGGACATGGGAGCCTACATAGATAATCTCTGGAATAGGATCGGTCAAAATCTTTCTCAAAAAAATATTTCAGAGGCAGATATTGATGAGGCCATAAAACAAGTACGGTCTGAAAATGCTTAAAGTCATTATTGACACAAATGTTTTCGTCTCTTCATTTTTTGGGGGCATACCCAGAGAAATTATTAACCTTTGGAAGGATGGGAAAATAGTTATATGCCTTTCGCAAAATATAATTGAGGAATATCTCGGGGTTCTCAATAGGCTCGGTTTAAAAAATGAAAAAGAAATACAAGACTTAACAAAGTTATTCGCTGAAGGTTACAATTCTATTTTCACAGCCAAAACGCCAAAACTCGAAATTGTAGAAAATGATCCGGACGACAACAAGTTTATGGAGTGTGCGGTGGCCCTCGATAGTAAAATTATCGTTTCAGGAGACAAACATCTCAAAGAAATAAAAAAATACATCCATATCGATATTATGTCTCCAAAGAAATTTATTGATTTATACAGTCAGAGAGAAAACTAGGAAATGGTATCTGCTTTGTGTGGAAAACCTTTCGAATTATCGGTGAATAGCGAGGAGGAGTGATGGCCTACTACCGTGAATTGATGGACTGGATCGGGATGGCAATTGACGCCATAGGCGTTTTACTAATTGTCTTCGGCGCGCTCATCGCAACCTGGCGCTTCCTGTTTCGTCGGCAGGAGGGCCAAGCCAAATCATATCAGGTGTACCGACAAGATCTGGGGCGGGCCATCCTGCTGGGCCTTGAATTCCTGGTGGCCGGCGATATTATTCGGACGGTCGTTGTTTCACCTACTTTAGATAACGTCGTGGTCCTTGGACTGATCGTCCTTATCCGTACTTTCCTCAGCATGGCCTTACAGTTGGAAGTGGAGGGGCGATGGCCCTGGCAGCGTGCCGTGGAGGTTCGGCCTGCTGCTCTCTCTGGGGAACAAATCGATAAAAAGTGAGTTTGACGTCCCACCCCTTCGCAAAACCGATTAGGGGCACGGCAATGGCACTTTTTGGAGCGGTTTTCGTGAAAAATAGCAAAATTCGGTTAGTGGGGATCCTTACAGTTTTACTGTTGTTCGGGTTTGTCACCACAAGTTTGGTCAGTTATTACGTTGCACATGACTCTCTTTCTGAACGGATTGCGGAAACTACTTTGCCACTGACCAGCGATAACATCTATTCAGAGATTCAACGGGATCTGTTGCGCCCTATTTTTATTTCCTCGCTGATGGCCCAGGACACTTTTGTCCGTGACTGGGCGCTGGGTGGGGAGGTGGATGAAAATGCGATCATTCGGTATTTGAAGGAGATTCAAACCCAATATGGTGCTGTAACCGCCTTTTTTGTCTCTGAAAAAACACAAAAATATTATCACCCGTCGGGTGTCCTGAAGAGGGTCAGCGAAACGGATCCTCAGGACAAATGGTATTACAGGGTGCGCAATATGCATGCCGATTATGAAGTCAATGTGGACACGGATACCGCCGACAAGGGATCCATGGCGATTTTTATCAACTATCGAGTCTATGATTATGCGGGCGCCTACATCGGTGCAACGGGCGTGGGTCTTTCGGTTAATGCGGTTCTGAGCATGATAAGCACCTATCAGAAACGCTATGGTCGAAAGGTTTTTTTTACCGACCGGGAAGGCCGGATTACCCTTCGCAGGGGAAAGTCCAATGGAACGGAAAATATTCGCCAGGACCCCGGTTTGTCCAGTCTTGCAGAGCAAATCCTCACCTCACCGAGCAGTTCTCTAACTTATGAAGACAATGGGAAAACTGTTTACCTAAACAGCCGTTTTGTTCCCGAGTTCGGATGGTATCTACTGGTAGAGCAAGTGGGAGATCCGGCGGAAAAGCGCATCCTCAAAACCCTGATGGGAAATCTTGCCATCAGTTTCGTAATCACCGGGATCGTCTTGTTTCTGGCGTATTTGACCATTGCCAGCTACCAGCGCAGGCTTGAGGAGATGGCAACCACCGACAAATTGACAGGCACAGCCAATCGTCAAATATTCGATTTGCTCTTTGACCAGGCCCTAAAATATTCAAACCGTCGAGGCGTGCAACTATCGATGATTATGTTCGATATCGACCGTTTCAAACAGGTTAATGATACCTACGGCCACCCCGTTGGCGACATGATTCTCAAGGCCATCGCGCGGGTGGCGAAAAGTCACATTCGTGATTCGGATATCCTTTTCCGCTGGGGCGGTGAAGAGTTCCTGGTGATCCTGGCCGACTGCGATATCCAACAGGCAAAAAAAGTTGCAGAGAAGATTCGTCGAGCCATTGAAAATGAAAAGAGTGTGACCCATCATAATCGTCCCATTTCCGTTACGGCCAGCTTTGGTGTAGTGCGATCCTTGGCTGGAGATGATAAGGTCGATCTCATAAGACGTGTGGATGAGGCGCTCTACGCCGCCAAAAAGAATGGCCGTAATCGGATCGAGCTGGCGGATTAGCTGACCCCATCTTATTTTTGATTAGGAAAAAACGTAATGACTTCCATACCGCTGACAAACAACGAACTGAACCTGGCCGGGGACTTTGTTCAATACACGGGCCGTCATATTTTTTTAACGGGAAAAGCGGGTACCGGCAAAACCACCTTTCTGCATCATCTGAAGGACCCTCTTTCAAACACCGGGGCGGCCAAACGGATGATTGTAACCGCCCCCACCGGGGTTGCGGCCATCAATGCCGGCGGTGTGACCCTCCATTCTTTTTTTCAGCTGCCCTTCGGCCCCTTCATTCCCGGCAGCGAGGCCCATGAAAAAAACCGGCAGCGCATGTTCCGGTTCAGCAAGGAAAAAAAACGGATTATCAAGAGCCTTGATCTGCTGGTAATTGATGAAATCAGTATGGTGCGGGCCGATTTGCTCGATGCCGTGGATGCGGTGCTGCGGCAACACCGGCGCAATGAACAGCCATTCGGTGGTGTGCAACTCCTCATGATCGGTGATCTGCACCAGCTTTCTCCCGTGGCAAAGCAGGATGAATGGCGGCTTTTGCGGCAGCATTATGCCTCGGTCTATTTTTTCAGCAGCCATGCCCTTGCCCGGACAGACGTGTTGACCCTTGAATTAAAACATATTTACCGTCAATCCGATGCCCGTTTTATCAAACTGCTGAACCGGGTGCGGGACAACCGGCTTGATGAAGACTCTATCAGTGAACTGAACCGGCGGTATATCAAAGAATTTACCCCTGAAGAAGGCCAGGGTTACATCACCCTGACCACCCACAATCGCAGTGCTGATGCTATCAATAAGAACCGGCTTGCGGCATTGAAGGAGAAAGAATACCGTTTTGACGCTGAAATTTCCGGAGATTTTCCCGAACATGCCTACCCGGCTCCGGGCGCCCTGGTGCTCAAAAAGGGCGCCCAGGTGATGTTTCTTCGTAATGACGCCTCTGGTGAAAAGCGATATTTCAACGGGAAAATCGGAAAGATCAGAGCCATTTCCAGAGGAGACATCCGTATCAAGTGCCCTGAAGAGTCTGGTGAAATTGTGGTGGAACCTGTGGAGTGGGAAAACATCAAATATACGGTGAATGAAGAAAACAAAGAAATTGAAGAGGAGATCATCGGTAAATTCACGCAGTTTCCCCTGAAACCGGCCTGGGCTATTACCATTCACAAAAGCCAGGGATTGACTTTTGATAAAGCCGTTATTGATGCCGCTGCCGCTTTTGCCCATGGCCAGTTTTATGTGGCGTTAAGCCGTTGCAAGACCTTTGAGGGCATGGTGCTCAGATCCCCCATCCCATCACGGGGTATTGATACGGATGCGACGGTGCTTTCCTTCGTTGAAGCGGCCAGACAGAACCCGCCCTCTGAAAAGGTGCTTCGTTCAGCCAAGATAGGGTATCAGCAGCAGTTGCTGCTGGATTGTTTTGATTTTCAATCGCTGCGCAATCGCCTCAATTACCTTCTCCGGCTCTTGATGGGAAATGCCGGTCTGGTTCAAGTCTCCGGCGTATCGGATATGGGCCGATTAAAAGAGATGGCTGGGAAGGATATTTTTGGGGTCGGTGAAAGTTTTAAACGGCAATTGCGAACCCTTTTCAAAGAGGATGTTCTGCCGGAATCCGATGCTTATATTCTGGAGCGGATCGGTAAGGCATCCAAATGGTTCCTGGAGAAGTTTTCCCTTGTTTTTGAAGATTTTTTGCGGAATTTCCAGGTGGAGACGGACAATAAGGAACTTGCCAAACAGATCGGTAGTACCCTGAATCATCTCAAACAGGAAATTGTGGTGAAGATTGCCGGTATAAAATCGTGTGAAAACGGCTTTTCACCGTCTCATTATCTGCGTGCCGTATCAAAAGCCGAAATCGATTTTTCCCCCGGAAAAGAAAAAAAACCCCAGGCACCGGACTACGGGGAAAGCGACATCGAACACCCGGAATTATTCCAGCAGCTTAAAGCGTGGCGCAACCGCAAGGCCAAGGAACAGGGCGTTGCCCACTTTCAGATTCTCCATCAACGGGTATTGATTCAGATTGCCGTCAATTTGCCCGACAACAGAAGGAATCTTAAAAGAGTTAAAGGGGTGGGCAAAAAGACAATTGAAAAATATGGTGAAGACCTATTGTCATTGGTGACGGCCTATCGAAAAAAACACGGCATAGACACGGTGATACTGCCGGAATCTAAAAACATGCCGGGGAAAAAGATCCCCCCGGGGAAATCGGCGTCCGGCTCGAACACCCGGCAAATCAGCTTTGATATGATCAATCAGGGATTCACCGTCGCCGGTATTGCGGAAGAAAGAGGCCTGGCGGAATCTACCATTCAAGGGCATCTCTGTTCTTTTATTGAAACAGGGGACTTGGATATCAACCGGCTGCTCTCACCCGAGAAACAAGCTGCCATTGACGCGGCACTTGACCGGGTCCCCGACAATTCTCTGAACGCGGCAAAAAATACGCTGGGGAGGCGTTACGCTTATGGGGAAATCAAATTGATGGTGGCCCATAGAAAGCATCTAGCATTGAAATGAAAAAAGAGGTATAGGGTATACAATGAAGATATATCTTGATAATTGCTGTTTCAATCGGCCTTTTGACGATCAGAAGCAACTGCGGATTAAACTTGAGACAGAGGCCAAGCTGAAAATACAGGAAGATATTCGGCTCGGCTCACACCAACTGGTTTGGTCATATATACTGGATTATGAAAACAGCATGAACCCGTTTCGGGAGAGGCGTGAACAAATTACGAAATGGCGGGCGTATTCTCAAGCAGACATAGAAGAAAATAAAGAGATTGTAGATATCGCAACCCGAATAAGTCAACATGGGATTAGGAAAATGGACACCTTGCATATCGCCTGCGCCATCACGGCAGCGGCGGATTACTTCCTGACCACAGATGATAGAATTTTGAAAAATGCAATGCATATTCAAGGCATAATAGTCACAGATCCAATAGGTTTTATCAAAGAGGTGATATCATGATAACTGACACCGAGATAAAGATAAAAGGGGTTCAACTTTTAACACAACATCTTGGGAACGTTGAAGCTGAACGTTTTATCGCCCTTATCCAGAGGGAACCGTTTGACTATACAAAATGGCGTCAAGAGTTGGATGAGGATCTGAGTATTGAGGAAATCAGTAAAAAAGCAATGTCTCTGAGGAAGAAGGCTTCCGGATAAGACGTTTCTCGTGCCAAGGTAAGACTACGATCTTATTCACGGTAAAACTATGTTTGAAAGCTGAAACAAGTCCTGGTACCCCTCACTCTCCATAAACGGTCTTGAAATTATTCTTCATGCTGATGACAACCCATTTTTTCTCTTTTGCCTTCTTCAGAAGCGCCGGATGGTGGTAGACGAATTCCCGGGGATCATCATGGTCGATGATAAAGGCCATGTGGCGATAGGGAGATGAGGCGGTGAAATTGAGCATCCAGGTGTCGCCTGAAGAGTTGCCGAAGGCGAGCACCGGGGCTTGGCCTGTTCGCATCATGATGCGGATGGCCTTTCCGCTGTTCACGTTGGGGGGCGGTTGGGATTCTCCACGAATAAAAGTAATCCGTTCCCCGTCCTTTTTTGCCCGAGCCTGCACCATGGACCCGATGCAACGGCTTTCATCCACATGCAGGTATTTCTCTGAGATGGCCATAATGGCAAACTGCAGGGAGCCTGATACCACGTAAACCTGAAAACCGTGTTTATGGAGCAGATCGATGAGCTCAATCATGGGCTTGTAGATCAGCGCCTTCTGCGGGCGCTTCTTGAGGGGGTTTATATCCGTTTCAAAGAGTTCCAGGCACCAGTTTCTGTAAAATTCATAGGTTTTCCCTTTGAAAGGGAGAACGAAAATCTCTTTGAAATGCTTTCGCAGATAGTCCACATCAAGCTTTTCCGCAGCGTCACACAGGGCTTTATACTGGGGACCTTTTGAAATTAACGCCGCTTTGTGCCGGACCAGGTAGCGGACGGCCACTTCAAAGACGAAAGGGAAGGGTTTTTCGCTCATGAGCGTGCCGTCCATGTCAAAGACAGCCAGGCGGTTTTTTTCGGGAATAAAATCATTTGAACCCGGGGTGGAGACGCTGTCAATATAATCGAGCAGGATGTCTCGGACCTCCCCCTGCCAGTAGTTTAGCGCTCCGTTAGGTTCCGGGGCAGGTTCCCGAGCGAAGGTTTCGGGAATTCGATGCCACTGGAAAAGGACCGCTGAAAAGGCCATCACCGCTGCAAAAGCGATAATTCTGTATGGTTTAATCATTGATTGCAAAGCAATTCCCTCCTCTATTTACGGTAAAGGTATCATCTCAGTGATCAGGTTTCAAGAATATCGGATTTTACCCTTTTGCTTTCAGTCGTATCAGTCGTATAATGATATGATATGGGTTGGTGTAATAGTCTTTTGGGAATCACAGGAGTCGCATGAAAAAATCAGGGCGAACGGGGAAAGGCGGAGAAATAAATGCTTCTGAGGTTTCGCTGACCGGCCTCTACATCATCAGTTTCAGTGCCATGGCCATCGGTGTGGCCATCGTGTTTGTACTCAATGTGGCTACGCCCACCGATTTTATTCTTGAAAGATTCTCCGACCTTAAGGCTGCTGCAGGATCTTCCTATGCCCCCGCCGTGGCCAGGCGGATCGCGGGGTTGTTCCTGATTATCCTTGCCATCGCAGTGCCGTCCCTGTTCATCATGCATGGTCTTCTCCGACCCGTGTCCCATTGTCTGACACGAATGAAGAATAGCATTGAAGTGGAAGGCGGCCGACTGGAACAGGCCCGTCGCCGCATTATCAACCTCCCTTTCTTTTTTGTGGGAGTCCATGTGTGCATATGGGTGCTGCTTCCCGCCCTGATTTTCTTCGTCTCCTATTTGATCCGATTTATGGATCTGCATACGGCGGTGGTCTTCTCCATTCGCGCCAGCATGGTGGGATTTATCACATCTTCCGTCGCCTTTTATCGGATTGAAGGCTACTGCCGAAAAGGTTTGATTCCGCTGTTTTTTCCTGAAGGCCTGCTCACAGGGTTGAAGGGCACCCAGCACCTGTCGATCGGACGTCGCATCCGATGGTTCTATGGTATGGGCACGGTTCTTCCGTTGGTGGTTCTGCTGGTTACCCTGGTTACGGTACAATGGGAATTGGCACCCGGAGCCATGACCGCCAAAGAGTATGGTTTGAGAATTATTGTGTTTACGGTGGTTCTGTGCGGTATTTTCCTGGTGAGTGCCGGCATCCTGAACCGGTTGGTGGTTCGATCTATCGTGGTGCCCCTGAAAAATATTCTGGATGTGAATACCCGGATTCGACAGGGGGACTACGATGCCCGTATCAAAGTTGTGAGCAATGATGAAATCGGTGTTCTGGGGGATTCCGGCAATGCCATGATTCGGGGACTGGCGGAACGGGAAACGCTTCGCTCCGTCTTTGGTCGGTACGTGACGCCCGAAATTCGGGACGAAATTCTTTCGGGCCGAATTCCCCTGGAGGGGGAACGGCGGGAAGGTACGGTGATGTTTGCGGACCTGGAGAATTTCACCCCCTTTGTTGAAAACAATCCACCGGAAGAGGTCATGCGGTCCATGAGGACCTATTTTACCCGCATGCAGCAGGCCATTCGGCTGCACCGGGGACTGGTCATTCAGTTCGCCGGTGATGAGATTGAGGCGGTTTTCGGCGTGCCCGTATATTTTGAGAACCATGCGGATGCGGCGGTGAGTGCGGCCCTTGATATGCGGAAGGCCCTGGAAGCCCTGAACCTGGAGCGAACAGCTGAGGGAAAGGCGACCTTTGCCCACGGTATCGGGATCCATTCGGGGAGCGTTCTGGCGGGGAACTCCGGCAGCGAGGAGCAATCGGCTTACTGCCTGATCGGGAACACCGTTAATGTGGCTGCCAGAATCCAGGGATTGACCCGAAATGTGGGATGTGACATCCTTATCAGCGGGGAGACCGTGAAACAGATGAGTATTTCACCGAAAATGGAACAACAGCCGCCCGGGCGGGTGAAGGGGTACAGTAAACCCATTACCGTCTATCGTCTTGTGTAATGTGCGGGTTTTTCACAGGTGCGTTTAGTGGAAGGAGCATTTATGACATCAAGAACCACACTCGAAATATTTTCAGATTACGTGTGACCCTGGTGCTATTTCATCACGGGCCGTGTTGAACGACTGACAAAAAAATATGAAATTCCGATTCAATGGACGGCTTTCCCCCTCCACCCCGATACACCGGAGGAGGGGATGACGCTGGAAGCGCTTTTCAAGGGGCGCATGATGGACATTTCCGGCATGATGGCTCGGCTTCGAGACGTAGCCAAAGCAGAAGGATTGCCGTTCGGTGAACGGAGCATGACCTATAACAGCCGCCTGGCCCAGGAATTGGGCAAGTGGGCCGAAGCACAGGGAAGAATAGAGGCTTACAACGATGCGGTGTTTCAGGCCTATTTCGCCCATGGTCGTAACATCGGTAAAATTTCTGAATTGGTTGGGGTGGCCGGATCACTGGGTCTAGACGAGAAAGAAGCGCGAAGGGTGCTTGAAGGACGAAGATTCAAGGCTGCCGTGGATACGGATTGGCAACAATCCAGAAAAATTGGGGTTACGGCTGTGCCCACGTTTGTCATGGATGGACGGATTCTGGTGGGGGCCCAACCCTATACGGTACTGGCGGAATTTGTAAAACCGGGAGAGGGGCGTTGATGATTCAGGGGAATTGCAGTGCTGGAAACCGTATTTTTCTCGCAGGGGTTGTGTTGCTGGAATTGCGCGTCAATCACGAAAAAAAGATAAAGAGGCCATAATGATGGTTTCGAATACGCTAAATGGAGGATTCGACGAATGGAAACAACCCGATTTTCCGTCCCCAACATCAGTTGCGGCCATTGTGTGAAGGCGATTCAAAAAGAGCTCAGTGAACTGGCAGGAGTGACCTCTGTTGAGGGAGAACACGCTTTTAAAGAAATTACCGTGGTTTGGGAAGCGCCGGCCACGGAAGACAACCTCAGGGCCACCCTCAAAGAAATCAACTACCCGGCATCGGACTAGACTGCAATGGCCGAGCAGACCCATCTCACCCTTCCCATTACCGGTATGACCTGCGTCAACTGCGCGGCCAACCTGGAACGGGCCGTCAAAAAGATACCGGGGGTTGAGGACGTTCACGTTAATTTTGCCTCTGAGCGGGCGACGGTAGCCTACGTGCCCTCCGTGACCGGCGTGGAGGAGATGATTGCGGCCATCGAAGGGGCCGGGTTCGGCGCGGTGCGGCCGGATGATACTTCGGGCGACGATGCGGAACAGCTGGCCCGGGACGCCGAGATCAGGGACCAGACGCGGAAGTTTCTGGTGGGCGTCGTTTTTGCGGCGCCCCTTTTTCTCCTCAGCATGGGCCGGGATTTCGGTCTCCTGGGTCAATGGAGTCACGCGGTGTGGGTGAACTGGCTGTTTCTGGCCCTGGCCACCCCGGTGCAGTTCTACACGGGATGGGACTATTATGTGGGAGGCTATAAAAGCCTGAAAAACGGCTCCGCCAACATGGATGTCCTGGTGGCCATGGGGTCTTCCGTGGCCTACTTTTATTCCCTGGCCCTGTTGCTTTACCCATTGCTGGGACAGCACGTCTATTTCGAAACCTCCGCCGTGATCATCACCCTCATCAAATTGGGAAAAATGCTGGAATCCAGGACCAAGGGTCGTACCGGCGGCGCCATCCGCAAGCTCATGGGTCTCAGGCCCAAAACAGCCGCCATTGTGGTGGATGGTGAAGAACAGGTGATTCCCCTGGCGGCCGTCAAGGTGGGAGACCTGGTTCTGGTGAGGCCCGGAGAGCGTATCCCCGTGGATGGCGTGGTGACGGAAGGGGAGTCCAGCGTGGATGAATCCATGCTCACCGGTGAACCCATTCCGGTGGACAAGGGACCTGAAGACAACGTGATCGCCGGTGCGGTCAACGGGGAAGGCCTCCTCAAGTTCGAGGCTGCAAAGGTGGGTAAGGATACGGCCCTGGCCCAGATTATCCGGTTGGTGCAGGAGGCCCAGGGGAGTAAGGCACCCATTCAGGCCACGGCCGATCGCGTGGCCTCTTTTTTTGTGCCGGGCGTTATTGCCATTGCCATACTGACCTTCATCCTCTGGTGGGTCCTGGGCGGCGAATTTGTGCCCGCCATGATTCGCATGGTGGCGGTTCTGGTGATTGCATGTCCCTGCGCCCTGGGGTTGGCCACTCCCACTGCCATCATGGCGGGAACCGGAAAGGGGGCGGAAAAAGGTGTTTTGTTTAAAAACAGCGAAGCCCTGGAGATGGCGGCGCGCCTGGGAACGCTGGTGCTGGACAAGACAGGGACCCTCACCGTGGGGAAGCCCTCGGTGGTGGATGTTCAGGTGGCCGAAGGCTTCATGGGAGATGAAAACGACCTCCTGAAAATGGCCGCATCCGTTGAAAAAGGGTCTGAACATCCCCTGGGGCGTGCCATTGTGAAAGAAGCCCATAATCGGCGTATTACATTGCTGGAACCGTCCTCATTCAAGGCCCTACGGGGTCATGGGGTCACCGCGCAGATTGAAGGGCGAGGATTGGTTCAAGTGGGAAAACCCGCCTGGCTTCGGGAAACGGGAATGAGTATCTCCCGGGATGTGGAAGATCAGATTCGATCCCTGGAAGATCAGGGAAAAACCCTCATGGTGGTGGCTTCAGACAACCGATTTGCGGGAATCATTGGTCTGGCTGACACCCTTAAAGCAGAGTCGGTCGATGTGGTGGCGGAACTTCACCATGAAGGTCTTAAGGTGGTCATGCTGACGGGTGATAATGAGCGTGCCGCCGGGGCGATCGCCCGGAAAACCGGGATAGATGAAGTGGTGGCCGATGTGCTGCCCGATGAAAAGGAAGGGAAAATCAGAGAATTTCAGGACCAGGGGGAACGTGTGGGCATGGTGGGGGACGGCATCAACGATGCCCCGGCCCTGGCACGGGCCGACGTGGGACTGGCCATCGGGACGGGAACGGATGTGGCCATTGAAACGGGAGACGTGATCCTTCAGAGCGGCAACCTGAAAGGGGTTCCCAGAGCCATCCGCATCAGCCGGGCCACCATGGCCACCATTCGCCAGAACCTGTTCTGGGCGTTTATTTACAATATAATTCTTATTCCCGTGGCAGCAGGTGTTCTGTATTCCTTTGCTTTTTTGCCCGGGTTTATGAGAGAATTACACCCGATCCTGGCTGCCCTTGCCATGGCCATGAGCAGCATCACGGTGGTGAGCAACAGCCTGCGGCTATATCGAAAAAAGATTGCGTAACTCAAAAATGGAAATGGAGGTGTACCATGAATAATGTATCTTTGGGCATGACCGATTATGTAGATCAGATCAGCAAAGTGGGCGGTGAATTGGGTCCCATGGTGGTCAAGGGCATGATTCTGCTGATTATTTTGTTGGTCCTGGTGAAATATCTGGGGAAATTTGTGGCCTCCCTTCTGGTCAAAGGGGGAATGCCCGAGCGAAGGGCCGCCTATTCGGTGACCGGTCTCCACATCCTGGTGCTTCTGGTGGGCGCCCTGGTGGTTCTGAACTTCATCGGATTTCCGGCCGCCCTTCTTTTCAGGGTGATTATGGTTATCGTGATGGTGGCTATAGCGGCCTTTGTCATCGCCAAACCGTATATCCCCAAGCTGCCCCTCAAGAAAGGCGATGTGGTCGGGATCGGCGGTACCATGGGCAAGGTGGATCTCATCTCGGTCATGCATACGAGGCTTCGGACTTTCGACGGAAAAGTGGTCTATATCCCCAACCACAAGGTGTTGAACGATCAGGTGATCAATACCAGTCTCAGGCCCAAGCGCCGCCTGGATATCAACTTCTTTATCCCCTATGATGCGGATGTGGGAAAGGTAAAGGGGATTGTGGGAGAAATCCTGAAAGAATCTGAAATCGTTCAGGAAAAACCCGTACCCCGGGTGGTCATCGACAAATTCGCCCCGGGTTACATGGAGATGAAGGCCCGGTTCTGGGTGGAAAAGAAGTATGCCCTGGTGGGCCGCTGGGGACTCAACGAGAAAATCATGGCCCGGTTTGACGAGGAGGGTGTTCGAATGGCGTCGCCCCGTCTGGAGATCGATGAAATGCCGGACCGCGGGGTCCATGAAATTTCCGAAGGGCCGTCGGGACAGTGATCACGCAGCCGCTTTTACGTCGCCACGCGGGGGCGGGGTCCTTTCGGCGGTTTTGATCATTTCGTCCATGACCGAGGCAGCCCGTTCCGCGAACAGCGGGTCGTTAATATGCAGGTCGGCCGTTTCAACGTCTATCCCCGGGGCGAGGCCGCCCCTGAACGCGTTTATGAACGCCTGCCCGGCGGCGGGGTTATGGAGGGGTGCGTTTTCCTCATCGGCCTCGGACATTCCTCTAATCGGTATGAGGACGCGAACGTTTCCGGGGTCCATGTTGAGCTTTTCCGACAGCTGAGCGGCCAGCAGTCGGGATTCCCCGGCATTGACGCGGATGGCGGAACGGAAATCGTAGAAGAATATCTGACGGTCGCGGAATGGCGGCGGGATATTGTCCCGCGTAAATTCCAGCACGATACAGTCCATGCCCCCCGGCACCGTGAGGCGCGGCACTGGCGGCCCCGGAACCGGTTCAAACCTGTTTTCCCCGATGGCGCCGCAATACCCGTCCATGAGCGCGTCGGCCAGTTCGTGGGTGGCCAGATCCAGGATACCGTCAAAATATCCTTCGCCGGCCAGTTCCATCATGGCCATGCCGCCGGTTCCGTTGGCGTGGAAGGGGATCACCTCGTATCCCAGGTTTTCCAGCCGTTCCCTGACGTTTTCGGCAGCGCGGGTGATGAATCCGAAAAAGCTGAGAGCCACGCGTTTCTTCGCGGAACCGGCCTGCCACCGGTCGTTCACCATGCCGCAGACGGCGCCGGCCGCGTTGTCCAGGATTCGGCCGGTGACGCTGTTGATGCCCAGGATATCCGATACGCTGTGCATCATGGTGATGTCCTTTGTGCCCACCACTTCCGACATATCCCGTGAGGCCACGGTGGAGACCATGACTTTGGGGACCCCCAGGGGAAGTACGCGCATGATACTGGTGCAGATGTAGGTCCCGGTCCCGCCTCCCGCGGAAATAATGCCTGAAATCCCGCCGTTTGCGTGGAGCCGCCGGACCCGGGTCTTGGCCCGGGATATAACCTCGGCAATGGCCTGGTCCCTGGAAAGTTCTTTTTCCTCATCCTTCAATTCCCCGTAAAAATCCACGTGGACGGGGCGGGACGGAGGTCGTCCGGTCCCCACATTGATGGTCATGGCCCGGCAACCCCTTTCCTGAATCCGGGTCTCTAGAAACTGATGCTCTTCCCCTTTGGAATCAAAGGTTCCCAAAACCGCGATGGAGGCTTTTTCCCTGATCATGCTGTTCCCTTTCAGGTTGTTCGCGCTGTCTGTGACAGGGCTGCACGATGCCGGGGCCGCCCCTTTCCCGGGTTACACTTTTCTAAAATGTCTCTGCCGGCATATCTCGGACAGGATGGTGCCCCCGGCAACGGATATGTTGAGGGATTCCACGCCGCCGGGAGATGGAATTCCCACCAGTTGGTGGCATCGTTTGCGGATGGATGGGCTGAGGCCTTTCTGTTCGCCGCCGAGAACCAGAACCAGGGGGCGCTTCCAGTCAAAATCGTAAATGGACAATGCCGCCTCTCCCGCGGCCCCGATGATCCACAACCCCTTTTCCGACAGTTCATCGAGGGCACGCCCCAGGTTGGTGACCCGGACCACGGGGAGTTTAACATGCGCTCCGGATGCGCGCTTCAGCGCGGCGGCGGTGATCCCGGCCGACCGGTCTTTGGGCAAAATCAGACCATGAGCGCCAAAGAAGGCTGAGGTACGAATAAGCGCCCCCAGGTTTCCCGGATCGGTGATGTGGTCTGCCGCCAGGAGAAGGGCCGATGCGCCTTCTTGAAGGGAATGGCGCAACACCTGTTGCCATTCGGCATAGGCAAAATCCTTTAGGACCCCCACAATTCCTTGGTGGGATATTTTATCAAAAATATCGGATAAATAATGTTCTTGTTTAAAGTAAACAGGAATGTTTTTGGCTGTTGCAAGGGTGAGAATTTCTTCTGTTCGGGCAGATGATTTCCCCTTGGTGATCCAGATTTCCTGCAAGGTGCTTTTTTGATCTTTAAGCGTTTCCCTGACCGCGTGAAATCCGGGGATAAAACAATTCCGATCCTGCCGGGCCTTTTGTTTGGGGTTGTTTCCCTGTTGGGGGGGGTGTATCTTTTGCTTTGAGCTTTTGGCTTTCCCTTTTGCCCTTTCCCCTTTCACCTTTCACCCTCCAGCATTTCCAGCTCCTGCCGCTCCAGTTCTTTAATGCGGTCCCGAAACGTGGCGGCTTCTTCAAAAGCCAGGTTTTTCGCCGCCTTACTCATCTTGCCCTTTAACTCTTCAATGACCTCTTCCATCTGGTCCGGTGTAAAGTAGAGCGCCTCCTCTTCTTCGGCCATGGGAACCGTCACGTAATCCGCTTCATAAGGGGAGCCCAGGAGGGTGTCGATTTCTTTGCGGATGGTTTCGGGGGTGAGACCGTGTTCGCGGTTGTACTGCAATTGAAGCAGACGGCGCCGGCTGCTTTCGTCCATGGCCCGTCTCATGGACCCGGTGATGCGGTCGGCATAGAAAATCACGGCACCGTTCACGTTTCTGGATGCCCTGCCGCAGGTCTGGATGAGGGATCTTTCGGATCTTAAAAAACCTTCCTTGTCCGCATCCAGTATGGCCACCAGGGATACCTCCGGAATATCGAGTCCTTCCCGAAGCAGGTTGATCCCCACCAGCACGTCAAAAAATCCCATGCGCAGGTCCCGAATGATTTCGATACGTTCCAGGGTCTTGATATCCGAGTGCATGTAACGGACCCGGATGTCCAGTTCCGCATAGTATTCGCTGAGGTCCTCAGCCATGCGCTTGGTGAGGGTGGTCACCAGGACCCTTTCATTGCGGGTCACCCGGTCCCGGATCCACTCCAGCAGGTCGTCCACCTGATTCTCGGCTGGCCTGACCTCAATTTCGGGGTCCACCAGGCCCGTGGGCCGAATGATCTGTTCCACGGTGGACTCGGTGTGATCCAGCTCATAGGGGCCGGGAGTGGCCGACACATAAACCACCTGGCTTAACCGGGATTCGAATTCTTCGAACTGAAGGGGCCGGTTGTCCAGGGCCGACGGAAGCCTGAAGCCATATCTCACCAGGGTTTCCTTGCGGGACCGGTCGCCCCGGTACATGCCGTGCAGCTGGGGGATGGTAATGTGGCTTTCATCAATGATCATGAGGAAATTCCCGGGGAAATAGTCCAGAAGGGTGGGGGGCGGCTCGCCGGCTGACCGGCCCGTCAGGTGACGGGAGTAATTTTCAATGCCGTGGCAGTACCCCAGCTCCGCCATCATTTCCAGATCAAACCGGGTACGTTCCTCCAGCCGCTGGGCTTCCAGGAGTTTATGTTCGCTTTGCAGAACCGCCAGATGCCGGGTCAACTCCAGTTTGATCTGTTCCACGGCGCGGTCACGTATGTCCGTGGTGGTGACATAATGGGTGGCCGGGTAAACGGCAATGCGGTTGAGACCCCGAACGGCTTTCCCGGTCAATGGATCGATTTCCTGGATGGCTTCCACCTGGTCGCCGAAGAAATGGACCCGCACGGCCCGGTCCTCTTCATGGACGGGGTAGATGTCCAGCACGTCCCCCCGCACGCGAAAGCGGCCCCGGTAGAAGTCCATATCGCCCCGTTCATACTGGATCTCCACCAGTTTTTTTACGGCGTCTTCTCTTGAGATGGTACCTCCCGTTTCAAGATAGAGGAGCATGTCGTAGTAGGTTTCAGGCGACCCGAGGCCGTAAATGCAGGAGACGCTCGCCACGATGATCACATCGTCCCGGTCCAGGAGCGCCCGTGTGGCGGCGTGGCGCATCTTGTCGATCTGATCGTTGATATGGGAGTCTTTCTGAATATAAGTATCTGACTGTGGAATGTAGGCTTCCGGCTGGTAGTAGTCGTAATAGCTCACGAAGTAATGGACTGCGTTTTCAGGGAAGAGGTTGTGGAGCTCGCTATACAGTTGGGCGGCCAGGGTTTTGTTGGGGGCGATCACCAGGGTTGTTCTTCCGGTTCTGGCAATTGCGTGGGCCATGGTAAAGGTTTTTCCCGAGCCGGTCACGCCCAGGAGTACCTGGTGTTTCAGTCCCCGCTCAATGCCTTCCACCAGGATGTCGATGGCCTGGGGTTGATCCCCGCAAGGGGAGAAATCACTTTGGAGCTTAAACATCCAGTCTCCAGGTGGTTCCCTGGGGGTTGTCCTCCAGGATGACGCCCATCTCCTTCAGCTGGTCGCGAATGGCATCAGACGCGGCCCAATCTTTGGCGGCCCGGGCCTGGGTCCGTTTATCCACCAGGGCTTCGATGTCTTCACTTTTCACTTCAGTTGAAGGCCCGGCCAGCTGTTCAAAAAATTCGGCGGGGTCTTCGTGGAACAGCCCCAGAATGTTCCCTGCCCGAAGGATCTGGGATCGGTCACTCTTCAAGCGGTTGAGCGTATCTTCGGAAATGGATCCCTCATCGTCCGGGTCCATGAGCCGGTTTATTTCCCGGACCTTTTCAAAGATCAGACCCAGTGCGCCGGCGGTGTTCAGGTCGTCGTCCATCATCTCGCAGAATTTTTCAAAAAATTCACCCGAGCCATCTGAAACGCTGTTGGATGAAATTTTTCCTCCATCATCCGGCCCCAGGAGCTCGTTTAGCCGTTGAAGGGTGCGGTAAATGCGCACCAGCCCGGTTTGAAGCCCCGCCACATCCTTTTTGGAGAAATCCAGGGGGCTCCGGTATTGTTTGGACAGGAGGAAAAGCCTGAGTACTTCGGGATGATACAATTTAAGGGCATCCCGTATGGTCAGGAAATTCCCCAGGGATTTGGACATTTTTTCTGATTCAACGGTGACAAAACCGTTGTGAACCCAGTAGCGGGCGAATTCTCCCTCATTGGCGCACATGGACTGGGCCCGCTCATTTTCGTGATGGGGGAAAAGAAGATCACGGCCCCCACCATGAATGTCAAAAGTGGGGCCCAGGTATCGGTTGCTCATGACCGAGCACTCCAGGTGCCAGCCCGGTCGGCCCGGTCCCCAGGGGCTGGGCCATTGGGGTTCATCCGGTTTGGCGCTTTTCCAGAGCACGAAGTCCATGGGGTGTCTCTTTTTGTCATCCACGGCAACACGGCTGCCGGCACGCATATCCTCCAGGTTCCTTCCCGAGAGGCTGCCATACCCTTTGTAAGAATCCACCGAAAAATAGACATCTCCCCCTTCCGTGCCCTCTTCCGTCTTGTAGGCGTAGCCCCGGTCCATGAGCGTTATTGTCATCTCGATCATGCCATCTATATGATCCGTTGCCAGGGGCTCCACGTCCGCATTTAAAACGCCCAGCCTTCCCATGTCTTCATAGAAGGCATCAATGAATTCCCGGGCCAGGGCCCCGGGCTCTTTTTTGAGCAGGTTGGCCCTTTGAATGATTTTATCGTCAATGTCCGTGAAATTTCTGACATACGTCACGTCATAGCCCTTGGCGCGAAAATATCGGGCCAGGATGTCAAACACGATGGTGGAGCGTGCATGCCCGATATGGCAGAGGTCGTACACCGTGACCCCGCAGACATAGAGCCCCACTTTCCCATCCTCCATGGGTTCAAAAGTTTCTTTTTTTCGGGTAGCTGAGTTATATAGTTTAAGCGACACTTATGGTCTCCTTGTGCAAAAGGGTCACCACGGCAAAGGCTTCCATGCCTTCCCGTTTACCGCAGAACCCCAGACCTTCACTGGTCGTGGCTTTGATGTTGATCCGGCTCGCCGCCGCATTCAATGCCTTCGAAAGAATTCGCGTCATTTCAGGGAGGAAGGGGGCGATTCGGGGTGCCTGGGCCACCAGGGTGCAGTCCAGGTTGTTGAGGCCATAGCCTTCCTTTTCGGCCAGACTCACAACGGTTTCCAGCATGGACAGGCTCGAGATGTCTTTGTATGCCGGGTCTGTGTCCGGAAAATGCTGACCGATATCCCCCAACCCGAGCGCTCCCAAAACGGCGTCCATAATGGCATGAATCAGCACATCCGCATCGGAATGCCCTTTCAAGCCGCTCGAATGAGGAATTTCCACGCCCCCGAGGATGAGTTTCCGGTCTTCCACCAGGGCGTGCACATCATATCCAAAGCCGATTCTGATCAAATTTTTTCCTCCAGGACCCGTTCCAATATGTCAGTGGCAGGTGCTGCAGTTGGTGGCGGCGCATCCCGCACAACCGGATGATCCGCTTGAAGGCGCGCTGTAGCTGTCCCCCGAATCGGAAGCTCCGCCGGTTTTGAAACCGCATGCGGACATCAACCGTTTGATATTTTCACATTTGCAGCCGGGGCAGGGCACTATCTCGTCGCTTCGAAAGACAAGGGCTTCGAATTCCTCGTCGCAATCTTTACATTTGTATTCGTATATGGGCATTGTCTTATCCTTTTCCCTTCTTCTCTTCTATCCCTTCGATGACTGCCGCCGCCAGGAGAGGAAACATGATTTCGTGATGCCCCACCAGACTGAACCCTTTTCCGCCGTCCAGTGTGGGTCGGTGAACCACGTTGGTCATGGGACGATATTGTCGAATAAAATCCATGTTCACGGTGGTGATGTTTCTGACCCTGTGCCCCAGGTTGCGTGCGACGCTGAGCGCCTTCAGAAAGACCTCAGGCAGAATTACCGCAGAGCCCAGGTTAATGAGAACCCCTTTGTTGAGCTCTGAAACAAGGCGGCAGAAAATGCGAAAATCGAGATGGGAAGTGCTGCCGATATGTGCGCCGTTTGCGAGGGGATGAAAATGGATGATATCCGTTCCCATGGCCACGTGAACGGTCACGGGGATATCCAGTTCGCGGGCACGCGCCAGAAGGCTGTGACGGTTATAGGGAAATTTTTCTTTCAGCAGCATGTTACCTACTGATTCCCCCAGACCCAACCCTTTTTCAGCACCTTCGGCCATGGCCAGATTCAGATAACGACCGGTTTCTTCGGCCATGCCGAAGCTCCCCTTGCCGATTTCAGCCGCCACATCCTCGGATGTTTTTCCGGCCATGGCCAGTTCGGCATCATGGATGATGCAGGCGCCGTTCATGGCCAAGGCACTGATAATCCCCCGCTCCAACAGGTCAATGATGACAGGGTTGAGCCCCACCTTAATGGGGTGGGCCCCCATGGCCAAAATGGTCTTTCTTTGTTTGAAGAAAGTATCCACCATTCGGTCCCGAATGATCAGAAGATCTTTCGCCGCCAGAATGTCGGGCAGGTTTTTCAGCCACGCGCCCATGGAACTACCGGGAGACCATGCCCGGGCGAAATCATGGGTGTCCACCTTGCTGTTTCTATCTTTCAGGGGATACGATTGGATGCGGTCAAATGAAAGGGGTGTGGTTTTAGTCATGGGTTATTCTGTTTCCCGGAAAGCCTGTTCTGCTTTATTCCTCAAGATGTTTTTGAAACAGGATGTAGTCTACCAGGTGGCAGATTACATGTTCGGCCAGAATATGGGCCTCCTGGGTGCGGGCCGTGACATGGCAGGCAACAACCAGGGGCATATCCACCATTTTGCTTATCTCTCCCCCGTCTTTTCCCAGTAGTGCGGCGGTATACAACCCCTGCTTTCGGGCAACTTTAACGGCGGAAACCACATTTGGCGAATTACCGCTGGTGCTGATGGCGAGCAGAACATCCCCTTCAACCCCCAGGGCCTTCACCTGCTTGGAAAAAACCTCTTCAAAGGTGTAATCATTTCCGATACTGGTAATCACTGAGGTGTCTGTTGTCAAAGCCATAGCCGGAAGGGGAGGGCGCTCAAGCTGAAAGCGGTTCACAAACTCCGCGGCCATATGTTGAGCATCCGCGGCGCTTCCCCCATTGCCACAGATGAGCAGCTTCCGGTCCCTTAAGAATGCCGATGCGATTTTCTCGGAAAACGTGATGAGGCGGGCCGCATGGGTTTCAATAAAGGTTTTTGTGACGGATTGGGAATCAGTATGAATTTTTTTGACGATTTCTTCCATTGATCATGCGTTCCTTTCGGCCCTGTCATTTGAGGGGTTGAGCTCGGCAAGGGTTTTGATGGCCTGTGCGACGGTTTGGAATTCCTTTTCCTGGATGGTCCTGACATCCAGCATGAGCCTGTCCTTTTCAACCCTGGCAATGATGGGGGGGTCGTTTAATCGCAGGTGTTTTTCCATTTTCTGCGCAGAAAGTCTTGCGGGAATAAGACTCAGCAGACGAGTTTTTAATTTCTGTAAGGGCAAGGCGCCCCCACCCACTTTTGAGTCGCCGTCAACCTGTTCAACGGAGAAGTTTTCAGTGGGGATGTCTCGTATCAGGGCATGCAGCCGTTCTGCACTTTCTAAAAGTGAATCATAAGAATAACAGATCATGCGCAGTGTGGGGATATCCCTTACGGCCATTCGCGGGTCCCGGTACATTCGAAGGGTTTCTTCAAGGGCCAACAGTGTCAGTTTGTCAATTCTGAGCGCGCGGCTCAACTGGTTTTCACGGATAGCCGCCACCAGGTCTTTTTTGCCCAGAATAATGCCTGCCTGGGGGCCGCCCAGCAGTTTGTCGCCGGAGAAAGTGACCACCCCGACTCCCTGCTCCAGCGCCTCCTGAACAGTGGGTTCCCGAATCATGCCATAGTCGGAAAAGTCCAGCAGACAGCCGCTGCCCAGATCGTCCATAACCGGAATGCGGTGTTTTTGACCCAGTTTCACCAAATCCGACAGGGGGACTTCTTCCGTAAAGCCCACAATCTGGAAATTGCTGGTATGCACCTTCAAGAGCAGCGCGGTATCCGGACCAATGGCCTCCTCGTAATCTCTCAAGTGGGTTTTGTTGGTGGTGCCCACTTCCACCATTTTTGCACCGCTTTTCCGCATGACGTCCGGAATGCGAAAGGCGCCGCCGATTTCCACCAGCTGGCCCCGGGAGACCACCACCTCCCTGCCTCTGGCGAGGGTTTCCAGGGAGAGCAGGACAGCGGCCGCATTGTTGTTGACCACCATACCGGCTTCGGCCCCGGTGAGCTCCTGAAGCAGGTATTCCACGTGCGTGTAACGGCTTCCTCTGTGGCCTTGATCGAGGGCGTATTCCAGATTGCTGTAGCCGCCGGCAAGGGAACCGAATTTTGCCAGGACCTGATCGGCCAGAAGGGATCGCCCCAGGTTGGTGTGGACCACCACCCCGGTGGCATTGACCACATTCCTGAGACTGGGCATGGACAAAAGGCCAATGCGAGCCATCACATCCTCAGCGATGGTGTTCGGTTCAAGCTCGTGATCTGAAACGGCCATATCCGTCTGGATAGTGGTTCGGAGTGTTTCCAGAACTTCATGGATGGCCCTGATGACAAGCCCCCTGGGTTGGGTAGAGAGCGCCTTGTCTATTTGCGGATGGGCCAACAGCACGTCCACAGAGGGTATTTTCCTGAACAGCGCTTGCCGATGGTCTGACATGGGTTGTCTGGCTCCTTTGTTCTGTAGGCCTTATTCGATGTTGGACGTTCGATGTTCGATGTTCGACGTTCATCTTTGAAGAACGATGGCCCTAAATATAGGGAAGTTTTCCGGGAGCGTCAAATACTTCTTTTGCAACTGTTTTTGCGTGATCTCTCGCAGATGAAAATTTGTGGAGAAATTTCCTTGCAAAACCGAATAACGCTTGTTATATTTCTACATCGTTCTGGTGGGTGTAGCTCAGCTGGTAGAGCACTGGGTTGTGGCCTCAGTGGTCGTGGGTTCAAGTCCCATCATCCACCCCAGAAAAGACCAGAAGACCGGGTCGCTAACCGCTTCCCGGTTTTTTTGTGGGCATCTTCCTGAAAGTCACTGAAATCTTCAGTTTTTTCTTGCAATTTTTTTTAACTCTGAACAATATGGCAACTCCCGTTGGACTTTCCATGGACGACGGTGAACTGAACGGTTGATGTGAAAGGGAAGGCAGGTTTAAAGAAAATGACCACCCTTGTTACAGGGGCAGCGGGTTTTGTGGGTTCCGCTGTTGCCCGGTGTTTGCTTGATGATGGCCACGATGTCAGGGCGCTGGTACGTCCAACCAGCGATCTTCGCAATCTGGAGAACATTCCCGTTGAAGTGGTGTACGGCGACTTGACGGATCCTCTTTCGGTGAAAAAGGCGGTGGAGGGGTGTGAGTTCCTGTTCCATGTGGCGGCTGATTACCGGTTGTGGGTCCCGGATCCCGAAGCCATGTACCGGAACAATGTTCGGGGAACCCGTAATGTGATGTTTGAAGCTTTGCGCAATGGGGTTCGACGAATTGTGTACACCAGCAGCGTGGCGACCCTGGCGACTTCTTCCAGTGGGAACAGCTGCAACGAGGCTTCCTGCGGCTGTTTAGAAGACATGATCGGCCATTACAAACGAAGTAAATTCTTGGCTGAGGTTCTGGTGCAGCGGCTGGTTCAGGAATGTGATCTTCCGGCGGTCATCGTCAGCCCCTCCACCCCGGTGGGACCCCGTGACATCAAGCCCACCGCCACGGGCCGCATTATCCTGGATGCCATTTCAGGACGTATGCCGGCCTACGTGGATACGGGGCTCAATATTGTTCACGTTCATGATGTGGCTGAGGGGCACAGGCTGGCTCTTGAGCGGGGAATAATCGGGGAACGCTATATCCTGGGCGGCAAGAACATGAGCCTCAAGGAGATTCTAAACGAGCTGGCCGCCATTGCCGGACATACGCCCCCCCGGTTTCGTATGCCCCATTCAGCGGCTGCCGTTGTGGCCTGCATTTCGGAAACCTGTTCAAAGATTTCTGACGGAGGAGAACCGCGTGTGACACGCGACGGTGTGAAAATGGCCAGAAAGCATATGTTTTTTTCTTCCAAAAAGGCCAGGCGGGACCTTGATTACCATCCCCGGCCCGTCAAAGAAGGTTTGTCGGATGCGGTAACCTGGTTTCAGCAGAATGGATACTGCGAGTAGAAACCTTGGTCTCGATAGGAGGATTTAATGCCCCAGGAGAAGCGCGGGGAACCGAATCAGAAACAACTGGAAACGCTGGCCATAGGCCTTATCGGCGAACAGAGTACCATGACCCTGGCGACCTGTAGCGAGAATGTTGCCTGGGCGGCGCCGGTGTACTATGTTTTTCTCAAGTCCGCCTTTTATTTTTTTTCGGATCCCGCATCACGGCATATCCTCGAAGCTTCGGAAAGCGGCCAGGCTTCCGGAGCGATCCATGGGTTTGCTTCAGGCTGGCAGGAGATTCGGGGCATTCAGATGACAGGGTGCATCGAGACACTCTCCATGGGGTTTGAATCCGCTGAGGTTATAAGGATTTACCTTAAAAAGTTTCAATTCACAAAAGAGCTTTTTTCGTCCGGGGTCGCGCTCAACCTGGATGCCTTTACATCCCGATTTCGGGTCAAACTATACAAACTTAAGCCCACCCTCATTTATTATCTCGACAACAGTTTTCGGTTCGGCTTCAGAGAGCGGGTAATGCTCTCTTAGGTTTTTCCGACCGCAAAAAAAACCTGTGTGCTTGAAAGAGTCTCCCACAGATGCTAACATTGAATACACTGAAAAAGGGATAAAAAAGAGTCCAATATGAGTTTCTATCCAATTTTTGTTGAGCTTGAAGGAAAAAAAGTGGTGGTGGTGGGCGGGGGCAATGTGGCTCACCGAAAAGTACTGGCACTTCTGGAATGCGGTGCTTCTATCTATCTGGCCGGGAGGGAGTTGGTCACTGGGCTGGAACAGATGGTTGAAAAAAAAGAGATTCATTTCCTGGGACGTGAATTCAAGGATGAATATCTGAACAATGCTTTTATGATCATTGCGGCCACGGACGATAAGGATTTGAATCACCGTATCAGTACATGTGCAAGGGAAAAGGGTGTTCTGGTCAATGCCGTCGACCAGCCCCCTGATTGCGATTTTATTGTGCCCTCCATTCTCAAGCGGGGGGATCTTCAGATCGCTATTTCCACCTCCGGAAAAAGCCCTGCGTTGGCCAGGAAAATTCGGAAAGGTCTTGAGGCGCAATTCGGTCAGGAATACGAGACATTTCTGACCATGATGGGTCGTTTGCGAAAAGAGATATTGTCCCTGGGGCTTCCCCAGGAAGAAAACAGCCGGATTTTCCAGAAAATTGTTGATACGGACCTTCTGGAAAACTTTTCTGACGGTTTTCCCCAAAAGATGGCGGAATATCTGAAAAACATCCTTCCAGAACAGGTGAACCTCAAAAATTTATGGAAGCCATAACATCCATTTGGTTTATACTTGCCCTTTGTTTCGAACTTATCGCAACAGCCGGGTTTATTGTTTTCATTGTCAGGCAGCAGAAATGGGTGTTCAAGGTTTCCTACTGGCTTCTTGCGGCAGGGTTTGGTTTTCATACCATTTTCCTGGGTTGTCGGTACTATTCTCTGGGGGTGGCGCCGGTACTCGATCTCAAAAGTGCGCTGTCATTCTTTTCCTGGTCCATTATCGGCGTATATCTGGTTATTCAGGCACGTTTTAAATTGCGGGTGCTGGGATCCTTTGTGGCGCCACTGGCGGCCTTTTTCATGACCATTTCGTCGGCGGTTCCGGCAACCCAAACCCCGGTTAAGCCCATTTTCAAGAGCCTCTGGTTGACCCTTCACGTGGGGACCGTGTTTGTGGGCAATGCACTTCTGGCCATCTCATGCCTTGCCGCCATCATGTATCTGATCCAGGAGCGCCAGATCAAACGAAAGCGCTTCGGCACATTTTATGGGCGCCTTCCTTCTCTTGCCACCCTGGATGACATTAACCATTATGCGATTCTCTACGGGTTCCCCTTCCTGACCCTGGGCATGATTGTGGGTTCCATCTATGCCCATTTTGCCCTGGGCATCTATTGGCAGTGGGATCCCAAAGAGGTATGGTCCCTCATATGCTGGTTGTTCTATGCGGCTCTGATTCATGAACGGCTGGTTGTCGGCTGGCAAGGCCGAAAAGCGGCGATCATGAGTATCATCTGTTTCTCCCTGTTGATCTTCACCTTTCTGGGTGTCAGCCTCCTCATGGGCGGATATCACAGTTTCGACAATATGGGGGGGCGCTGAAAAACAATGCCTAAAATTATCAACATCGGGATGAATCACGAAACCGCGCCCATTGCATTGAGGGAATGCCTGGCGGTGGAATCCCGGAATGTACAAAAGGCTCTGGGGCTCATGAGGAGCCTGGATGTTGTCCGCGAGGGGTTTTTCCTGTCCACGTGTAATCGTGTGGAGGCCCTGATTGTTGCGGAAGAAGCCCAGGAAGCCAAACGGGCTGTTACTTCTCTGTTGAGCAAAATTGGCAATATCCCGGCGGATGATTTTTCGTCATGCCTTTACACCTACGAAAACATGGATGCGGTGACGCATATTTTCAGCGTGGCCTCCAGCCTGGATTCCATGATCATCGGGGAACCGCAGATTCTGGGGCAGATCAAGGAGGCCTATTTACAGTCCACCCAGGAAAAGATGTCGGGCGTTATATTGAACCGGCTCATGCACAAGGCTTTTCATGTGGCCAAACGGGTGAGATCCGAGACGGATATCTGCGGTGCTGCCGTTTCCATCAGCTATGCCGCAGTTGAGTTGGCGCGAAAAATTTTTCACGCCCTTGAGGGAAAAAAGGTGCTGCTGATCGGGGCCGGGGAAATGGCGGAGCTGGCAGCCCGGCATCTTCTGACCAACGGGGTCAGTTCCATGACGGTGCTCAACCGGACTTTTGAGCGGGCCGTGGAAGTGGCGGAGCGGTTCCGTGCATCCCCGGTCTCATTTGACGAGATTGAGGACCAGCTTCTGAAAGCGGATATCGTTGTGACTTCCACCGCCGCTTCGGAGTGCATTATTACCCGGGAAATGGTCAAGAAAGTGCTCAGGAAAAGGCGGAACCGCCCGCTTTTTCTCATCGACATCGCGGTGCCAAGGGACGTGCAGCCGGAAGTCAATAAATTGAACAATGTCTACCTCTATGACATCGATGACCTGAAAGGGGTTATTGAAATCAACAAGGCCCAGCGCCAGGAAGCCGCGGTCAAAGCGCAGCGTATTGTCCGGGAAGAGGTGGTAAAGTTTGAGAAATGGTTAAAAACCCTTGCCGTGGTCCCCACCATCGTTTCATTGAGAAACAAAGCTGAAACCATCATTCAGGCGGAAATCGGAAAAAGTCGTTCAGCTCTGGATCAGCTTGCCCCTGCGCATCGACAGGCGGTTGAGGTTTTGATTCAATCCATTGTTGAAAAAGTGCTCAACGACCCCATTTTGTTCTTGAAAGGAAAAGCGGGCCGGTCTACGCTGAATGATTATCTGGATACGACACGAAAACTTTTTTCACTGGATGAGGGCGACGAATCGCGTCGGGCGAAAACCATCACGGGCAATAAATCCTGTTGACCGGAGTCCGGGATTCTTTTGTCCCCTGAGGAGGAGCGAATGAATATCGACCGATTGCTTAAGACTGTGAAAGGGCATCCCGACAGTTCAAAAATGGGAATGATTGCCTCCCATATGGGGCTTGTGAGGGAGACGTCCCTGAGCGGAGATCCGGTAAAGGGTATCAACGTCCGCTTTGATCGCGAGGCGATTGAAGCCATTATCAAAGATACCAAGGAAATGCCGGGTATTATTGAAGTGCTGGTTGATACCTGTGACGGGCGGTTGGATGTGGGGGACGAAATCATGGCCGTGGTGGTTGGCGGGGATATTCGGGATCATGTCTTTCCGGCGCTGATAAAGATAGTGGAACGTATCAAAAAGGAAGGTTCTCGGAAAAAAGAAGAATTTTGAAGTGGGGGGCGTCTGTTTTATGGGCATGATCGATGTGGGTGAAAAACCGGTAGTGAAGCGGCAGGCAACGGCGGCAGGAAAAATACGGCTTTCTTCCGAGACGCTGAAGAAGGTGCGTGATGGGGAAATCAGGAAGGGTGACCCGCTGCTGGTGGCGGAGGTTGCGGCCATGAACGCAGCGAAACAGACCCATCTTTTGATTCCCCATTGTCACCAGATACCGCTGGATATGGTCAGGGTGACATTCGAACTGGGGCAGGGGGGTGTTGAGGTCCAATGCATTGTGCGATGCCGGGCGCGGACAGGGGTCGAAATGGAAGCTCTGGTGGGTGTCTCTATGGCCCTGAACACCATTTGGGATATGGTCAAATATCTGGAAAAGAATGATCAGGGTCAATATCCGGGAACCATGATTACGGATATCAGGGTGATTAAAAAGGAAAAGGGGTCGTAGGGGCACGGTGCGCCGTGCCCTACTGGGCACGATGCATCGTGCCCCTACTTAAAGGGGAAAAGCCAGATGAAGAAAATTGCAATGATGATGTTAATGGGTCTTTGGGTGATTCTTTCAGTCCACATCTGCTGGGCTGAAAAGGCTTATGTTGTGAACACATCAAAAATAACCTTGCGGGGAGGACCGAGCACAAAAGATAAGATTATCACAATGCTTAAACAGGATTCACCCGTGGAGATCCTTGAGACCCAATCCGGGTGGAGTCACGTCCGTCTCGTGGAAAATGCTTCCCGTAGTTATGAGGGATGGATTGTCAGCAGCTTTCTGACCCGTGATGTTCCGTTTAAGGTCCAGGTGGCGGGTTTGAAGGAGGAGAATGTTCGTCTCAAACAACGGGCCGAGAACATTGAAAAAGAGTGGACGGCCTCATCCGGTGAAAAAGAACTGATGAGTGAAAAACTGGGAAAGGCGGAAAAAGAGCTAAAGAGCGTCAAAACGAAATATGATTCTCTGAAACAAGCGTCAGGCTCTGTACTGGCCCTTCAGGAAACCCACGATAAGACCCTGAAAGCCCTGCAGGGGGCACGCGCGACCCTGGAAACCCTGCAGAAAGAAAACATGGTGCTGAAGTCCTCACAGCGAAACCGATGGTTTCTGACAGGGGCGGTCGTGTTGCTGGTGGGGCTTATTTTCGGCCTGGTCATGGGAAGGCAGCAGCGGAAAAAACAATCTTCTTATTACTAGAGGGAGGCGTCAGAAAGATTGGGCTTTGTTGCCAGGGAGATAAAGCGGTTCACGGGAAAGGCCATTCACCACCAGAAAATGATTCGAGATGGGGATCACGTTCTGGTAGCCGTATCGGGTGGCAAGGACAGCCTGGTTCTTCTGCAAGTTTTGCGTGAAAGGTTGAAAAGAATTCCCATTAACTATGACATCACTGCGGTCCATGTGGACCCCGGTTTTGGTGGAAATTCCGCCAGGGAAATGGAGGCGTTTTTCTCATCTCACGGGTTCGACCACAGGATTATTGAAAGCGATATCGGCCCAAGGGCGCATGGCCCGGAAAACCGGGAAAACCCCTGCTTTCTCTGTTCGCGAATGAGAAGAAAACTCCTGTTTGAACTGGCGGACAACATTGGATGCAACCGAATCGCTCTGGGTCATCACAAAGACGACATTATCGAAACCCTTTTTTTGAATATGTTCTATGGTGCTTCCATCAGTACCATGCTGCCGGTGCAAGAGCTTTTTGGCGGCAAATTGACCCTCATCAGGCCCCTTTACCTTTTGGATGAAGACATGATAAGGCGTTATGCTGAAAAAATGGATTTTCCCCGGATTCAACTGGGATGCCCCAGCGCAGGGGCCACAAAGCGGGAAGAGATCAAAGGCATGTTGAGCGGTTTTTACAGAAAAAACAGAAAAATCAAAGGAAATATTTTCCACGCTTTACAAAATGTTAATCCTGAATACCTTTTACGATGACACCTTTGCAAAACGCCCCCTTTTGCCCAATCTCGTCGTCAGGCGCAAATTCCAATCCTCGAAATATTTCAAATATTCCTGCGGTTGAAATTTTCGCCTTCCTTGATCTTGACAAAATTGAGCATTTTTCAAAGGTCTCATGATTTTTATGGATTTACAGAAAACGAGGTATTGCCATGGATACTGTTGAAATACTGTCAAGAATTTCGCTTTTTTCACTGATGAAAAAGCGGGACCTTAAGCGTATATCCAAATTGACCCAACGCCATCACTATGAGAAGGGGGATGTGATTGTCAGAGAGGGTGCCAGGGACGGGCGGTTGTTTGTCATTGTTTCAGGTGATGTGGCGGTCATAAAGGATCTGGGTGGGCCTTCTGAAGTGTTTTTGAGAGAACTGGGGTCCGGCACCTACTTTGGTGAAATGGCGCTGATTGATGATTACGTCAGGACGGCAAGTGTTGTTGCGCGGGTGGATACCGAGGTGATTTCTCTGGATCAATGGAATTTCAGGGATGAAATCAAAAAATACCCGTCTGTCGCCATTGAGCTGTTGCAGACCTTGAGCCGACGAATCAGGGCAATTGAAAGCGCTGATGGTTGAATACCACCACTTTAAAAATCACCCAGGGGCCTTTTGAATGTGTACCCCGCCGGGTCCCCCATGAGTTTCTGCCTCGCCTCCGGTTCATTTCCGCCAGCCAGGGAAAAGGGGAGGGACAGCACGTAGGCAACGGCCCCCACGGCGGTGGCGGCAATGCCAAGGGGTCTCATGACGACCAGATCGCCGAGCATGTAGGCAGCCTTATCGTCGTCCAGTGCCTTAATGCGCTCCTGTGCCAGGACGGGTTGACCCTGGCAGAAAAAAAGCGCAAGTGATGCGACCAGAACCACTACCGCAATTTTATGGTGTTTTTTCATGATGGCTCCCTTCATGTTAACGTGTGTTCCGCATCATATCACCTAAAAACATGAATCTCAACTCCTTTCAACACCTTGGGAACTTTTTTCTCAAGAGTTGGGTGGTTTCTCTCTTTTCTTTTTAACATCATCAGACAATATGTGATTGATTTTATCTGAGAGATAAGACCAGAGGGTCAGAACAGCACCGGTACCCAGTTCCGCGGCCAACTCCGTTTTGCTGAACCCGTCTTTTCCTCTTTGCTCCCCGCCAGCGGCTTGTTTTTTCCTTGTGCTGGAAAAAAAAGCCTGCACCGTTTCAAAAGCCAGGTTGGCTTCTTTCAATTTTTCCTCCGCCTTCTTTTTGAGGCGTGGGTTGTGAGAAAAGCGATCCGGATGCCAGACCGCCACGAGGTCCTTGTAAGCCTGTCTCGCGTCGTCTTCTGTGGCGTCTGCACCGATTTCAAGTATTTCGAAAGATCTTCTGATATTCATGGGCATTTCGAACCAGATCTACCACAGGCAGGCATGGGGGTCAAGGGGGGTGGTTTTGGTGGGGCACGCCGCGTGTGGGGTATACGCCGCGTAGGGGCACGCTGCAGCGTGCCCCTACTTGACTTGCTGAAGGGTATTTGTTATTTTGACGCAGTTCATTTCGACCATACCCCCATGGTGAGAGTGCCTTCTATGTTGATGGGATTGGAGAATCTGATCAGGGATATCCAACTGGAACCCTGGGCCGAAAGCTTTCCTGAAAATCCGGAATTCTGGACGCATTACGTTCAATGGATTGAAGAAAAACTTTTGACAAGATTTCTGGGACGGTTTGCCAGAAAGATTGACGAGATCGTTAATATTGATCCAGATCTTTCCGAGCAGAAAATCCTGGAAAAAGCCACCTCACACATGGTCGCTTTCCTGGGGGCAACATCCGCTTCCGTACGGATATATGACCCCAAGACCGAACAGATGCTCTCCTATGGATCGTACCCGTCCAGAGAGGAGACACGAGAAACGGCCATCCCCCTCCGGGACAGCATTGCCGGGGAGGTTTTGCGAAGCCGTCAAACCTATTTTGCCCCCGATCTGCTGAAGGAAGAGCGGTATCACAATAAACAGACCGTTGTTAAAGAAGGCCTCCATTCTTTGATGGCCATTCCCTTCGAAATCCCCCGGTTTTTCCCCAGGGAGCGGGATACGCTTGGGGTGATTCAGCTCTATTATGGGGACGGTGAGCGAAAGTTCAGCCCTCTTGAAATTCGAACGGCCAACACCATGGCCAAACGGCTCAGTTTTGTCATTGCGCATAAGAAAATTCTGAACATGAACCGAGTCGCTGAAAAGCGCGAAGCCATTGTGAACCATATTTTTCTCAAGCTGGGAACCCGTGGCGGGGTGAAGCTGGCGGAGGTTTTCAACGAAGTGGTTCCGGAACTGGCGGATATGGTGGACCTTCAGAGTTGCGCCCTGTTTTCGGTGAGTCCTGCGCTGGATCAGGTTGTCCTGCAGGCGGGCTTTCCGTTAATCGGGGGTTACCACTCCGTAGGGAAGGCCGTGCCGGCCAACAGTGAGCCCGTATACGAATTGCTACTGAACCTCAGGGACTATACGGGCGACTCCAGATACGAAGAGGTGACCCCGTTTTACATTCTGATCGTTGATGTGAAACGTAGCGCTCTGATGTCGGAGAGCAATAAGCGGTTTGCCAAGCGCCACGGGATAAATTCGATCCTGTTTATCCCCCTTAAAATGGCAGGCGAAATTACCCACTTTATGACATTTGACGCGTTGGACTATCGAAAAAGGTACCGGGAGGAAGAGATTGGGGTTTTTCTCTTTCTGGGCCGGGAATTGATGAAGGCACAAAAAATGGAGCAATTGGATGATGCGCTTCATGATTTCAAAAACCCGGCCATTGCCACGGCTGGCTTTGCGCGTCGTCTGAAATCCCTGATGCGAAAAGATGATCTGGAATCTTCCAGGGAACAGATTCAAAAATATGTGGATATCCTGCTGGAGGAAACCAGTCGGCTTCAGGAATTGGCCATGGGCGTCTACGCAGTAGGGGAAGAACAGGTTGTGGATTTTTCCCGTACGGTGGAGAACAGGGTTGAGATCAACAAAGAGGCCATCAAAGAGTTGCTCCGGCAGGATGTAACACTGAAACAAGGACCCTATGATTGGGACCTGAAGGTCAAGTGCCATTCAGTCCACATGGAGCGGGTTCTTGACAACATCTTGAATAACGCGACCAAAGCGATTCCGCTTAGAGGAGGTGTCCTGGCCGTCCGAACCTATGCACATGAGGAATGGGCCTGTGCGGAGATTTCAAACAGTGGCGAAATGTCGCAAGAGGATCAGATGAAGAGTCTCGAGGGGGCCGGTGAAGGCCGAGGCCTTTATATTACTCACCGAATTCTGCGGTTGCTTAATGGCAAGATGGAGATTCGATCGGAAAATGGTGTGACCACCGTTGTCGTCTCTCTTCCCCTGTATCTACCAAATCCCGATGCTTGACGAAAATTTCCTTTGCGGATACACTGAATTCAAATCAAATATTTCGGATTAAGATGTTGGCAAACATATCATGCTGAACAATATCATTAACAATCCCGAAATGGAGAAGTACTTCGTTTCTTATGAAACAGGTGAGACCCTGTTTTTTGAAGGGGATGATTCCCAGGACATTTATATCCTGGTGTCCGGCAAGCTGGATATCCTTAAAGGAACCAAAAAGATTGCCGACATCACCAGAGAAGGGGTTGTGTTCGGGGAGATGTCCTTTCTTCTGGGCCAAAAACGAACGGCCACTGTAAAGGCCATGACCGATGTGAAAGCGGTTCGCATTCCCAAGGAGAATGTGGAGCCTTTTCTGAAGGAATTCCCGGAAGTGGTTACGGTGGTGGCGAAATACCTGGCGAAGCGTCTTGACCATACCAGCCAGACGCTGTTCGGGTTTCGGGAATTGTGTGATCAACTCCCCGATGCGGTCATGATCGTCGATAAGGACGGAAATATCTCAACGTGGAATTCGGCGGCTGAAAAACTTTACGGCAGAGATGAGATCCAGATGCTCGGCAAATCGGCCGAAAGGATCTATGATGATCCTTTGGTTTACAGGAACCTCCTCGAAGAACTTAAGGCCGGCGAGACCATTCAGGAGAAAGTATTAAAAATAAGGCATCCGGAAAAAGGGATATGTTTTGTCTCCACCAGTACGAAGGTTCTATATGACGGCCAACACAATTTTCGCGGTGTGCTTTTCGTCGGTAGAGATGTCACCTCGGTAGAAAACCTGGAGCGGCGTTACAAGCGCACACGACGCTGGTTGATCCCCACAATAGCGCTTCTGGCCCTTTTCACAACGGGTATACTGTTTGGTTACCCTTATTTTTCCAAGGGCTACAAAATAACCGATTCCCGAAAACGCCAGTTCAGGGATGATTTGTCGGTTACCTTCAAAATGCTTGAATCGTTTCTGGCCGAGCCGGTTAAGGCAGGTGACCGCGCCAAGACCAAACAAATTATCAAAGGGTTCCTCGATCTTCAAAAAGGTGCTTCAATCCCCTATAATGGACTGGTATTGCTGGATGAAAACAAGAAGGTATTTGAAGCTTACGCCACATTGCCCGGGTTTGATGCGGAAAAGATGGTGAATAGCAGCTATTCCGGCATACCGTTTGATCAAAGTGACAACAGACCCTACAGTGTTCTGACCCTTTACCGTGTCACCAAACAGAATCCCATGGGAAGCAAGGCCATTGAAATGGCCTTTGAGATGGAAAAAGATGGCGTATTCCTGGGGTGGCTGGTTTTCCAGGTGGATCTTGAAAAGCTTAAAGAAGAATACAATGTAAATGAGGATGATCTGAAGCATCTTCCCTTTGACGGGTCCTGAAAAATATTGAATACCGCCAATTCCTCCCCTCCATACGATATTTCTAAAAATGCGCAAGGTGACACGACCATTTCGTTCCATGGAAGAATGGATTCGGGCAATGCCGGCAGCTTCATGGAAGATTTATCGCGCTATTTTTCTGAAAATCCTCCGGGAAACCTGACCGTGGACCTGAAAAACGTGACATACCTGGATGATTTCGGAACCCTGGTACTGGTTGAGTTGCGAAAAATTACCGTGAAAGCCAATGGGGATTTTCAGTTGCTCCATCCCGGTGAAAAAATCAGGGAAATGTTGATGTTCCTGAGATTCGATTCCCTGTTTAAGAAGGTTTCTTTTGAGAAAAAGCGACGGCAGGGAGTTTTCGTTCGATTGGGCGAAAAAACCTTCGATATCATTTTAGACATGAAATCCGCCGTTTCTTTTATCGGCGCCATGACCCTCTCCCTGGGTTACTATCTGGTTCACCCGAAAGCGCTTCGTACTGATGATACCTTGGAATACATGCAGAAGGTCGGGGTGGATGGTTTGCCCATAGTCGCGCTTATCAGCTTCCTGATGGGATTGATTATGGCATTCATGTCTTCTGTTCAACTGGAACAGTTCGGTGCGAACATTTATGTGGCGTCCCTTGTGAGTCTTTCCATGACACGGGAACTGGGCCCCATTATGACGGCGATTATTGTCGCTGGAAGATCCGGCTCGGCCTTTGCGGCGGAAATCGGCACCATGAAGATTTCCGAGGAAGTGGATGCCCTTTTTACCATGGGCTTTGATCCCGTGGGGTTTTTGGTGATTCCAAAGCTTATTGCCGCCTTGGTCATGGTTCCCATATTGACGCTGTTTTCTGACATCTTCGCCATCGCCGGAGGTCTTCTGGTGGGTGTTTTCATGCTGGATCTGACGGCGGGGGCTTATGTTTCCCAGACCATTAACACCCTGACCGTTTTTGATGTGTTCTGGGGGGTCTTAAAGAGCGGTGTTTTCGCTTTGCTGATTACCTGGGTGGGGTGCCTCAGGGGATTTCAGGTCAGTGGGGGTGCTGCTTCCGTGGGTCAGGCCACAACTTCAGCGGTGGTCAGCAGCATTTTTCTGATCATCCTTTTTGATTCTATTTTTTCGGTGGTTCTTCGCTATACCACCGGGTAACACATGACTGATGGGTAGAAAAACCATTATAGAGGTGAAGGATCTCGAGGCAGGATATGGCGATGCGGTTATTTTCAGGCATGTCACGTTCAACGTTTATGAGGGCGAAATATTTGTTATTCTCGGCGGCAGCGGTTGCGGAAAGAGTACATTGCTGAAGAGCATCATCGGTCTTTTACGGCCCCGTGCCGGTCGAATCTTGATTGACGGCAACAAGGTTTCCACTGAAGACGAAGACGGATTGAAGAAAATTCTGGCGAAGATCGGTGTCCTTTATCAGAGCGCGGCGCTGTTCGGTTCCATGACCGTGGCGCAAAACGTTGCCCTTCCCATAGAGGAGTATACCTCGCTCAAAAAGGATGCTGTGGATATGCTGGTTAAAATGAAGCTGGGCCTGGTCAATCTGGACGGGTACGGAAATCATCTGCCATCAGAGCTGAGTGGCGGCATGAAAAAAAGGGCAGGGCTGGCTCGCGCCATGGCTTTGAATCCAAAAATCCTTTTTTTCGATGAACCGTCTGCGGGTCTGGATCCCATCACCTCAGCGGAACTGGACAATCTGCTGCTTCATTTGAACCGAACCCTGGGAACCACCATGGTGATTGTTACCCATGAGTTGGACAGTATTTTTACGGTGGCCTCGAGGATTATCATGCTGGACAAGAAAGCCAAAGGCATGATTGCCGAGGGTGATCCCAGGTATCTTCGGGATCACAGTCAGAACGCGTTTGTGAAACAATTTTTCAACCGCCGGGCCTGATTGAAAAAGGCCAGTCCTGATTGCAAGAGGTTCCATTATGGCATCAAGAAAAGCAAAATTTACAGTAGGCTTGTTTGTGGCTGGCGGCCTGACCATCAGTGTGTTGGCCATCGTCTGGCTGGGGATGAGCCGGTATTTTGAAAAAGGACGGTTTTTCGTCACCTATTTCAATGAATCCGTTCAGGGCTTGAAAAAGGATTCCCCGGTGAAATACAGAGGGGTATCCATTGGCCGGGTGGAGAGCATCGGGGTGGCGCCGGATTCAAAGCTGATCCAGGTAATTCTCAAGATTGAGTCAGGCCAGAAGCTGGACAACAACATTGTGGCACAGCTCAAGAGCGTGGGCATTACGGGCAGTATGCTGGTTGAACTGGATCGCAAGAAGAAGGGCGAGCCTGATGAGTCTCCCGTGCTTTCTTTCCCCTCTGAGTACCCCATTGTGGGGTCAAAACCCTCTGAAATAAACCGATTGCTCAGGGGGCTGGACGAAGTTTTGAATCATTTCAAGTCCATTGATCTCCCGGGGATTTCCGACAAATTGAAATTAACCCTGGATAACGCCAACATCATGATCGCAGAAGCGGATGTCAAGGGGATTTCAAACAAATTGCAATCGTCTCTCACCAGTGCGGACCGCATTCTGAAAAATGAAAAATGGGACAGCATCCTCGGTTCGGTGGATCACGCGGCCAAATCCCTTGATGAGTTAATGGAAAAAGCTGGAAACAGCCTGGCCCAGGTGGACCGAACCCTGGTTCGAATGGAAGGGTTTGTGGCCAGAAACGAGGAGCCGGTTGCAGAGGCGGTCATGGACCTCAAAAAAGCCATGGTCAGCGCCAACAACCTGCTGAAGAAGGGGGCCGCTTTCATCAGTAACACGGATGACACCTTGAGCCGGCTCAAGGCCCAGCTTCTGTTGAGTGCACAGAACCTGGAGCGGGCAACGGAACACCTGAATCGATTCATGGAGGTCCTTTCAGACAGCCCGTCACAGTTGATATTCGGAGAACCGGCCGTGCCGAGGGCGCTGGAGATGGATAATGAGGAACAATAAGAGGAGGCAACAGATGTTAAAGAGTGAAAGACTTCTGGTGTTTATTTTTTGCGGTCTCTTTTGCCTGGCAGGGTGTTCCGCATTGAATAAACCCAAACCAAAAATCCATCATTTTACCCTTGAATACACCGTTCCCAAAATAGAAGATCTGAAACCCATTGACGCGGTGCTTCGGGTGGACCGCTTCGGGGTGGCGCCAGCCTATAATTCCAATCGGATGATCTATCGTGACCAGTCCTTTAAACGGGATGAGTATGTGTACTCCAAATGGATTGGAAATCCGGGAGATATTGTTACCTATTTCCTGGCAAGGGATTTGAGGGACTCCGGCCTGTTCAAGGCCGTATTTACCTATAAAAGCCACCAGGCCGCTTCATATGCCATGGAAGGATCCGTGGATGAATTTTTTGAATGGGATACGCCCGAAGGGTGGGATGCGGTGCTGGGGTTGAATATTACCCTGGTGGTGTTACAGGAACCGGACATTAGCAAACGGATTTTATTTCAGAAATCCTACCGTGTGACCAGAAGATGCAAAGAGGAACATCCCCGGGGGCTTGCGGAAACCATGAGCTTTGCCATGCAGGAAGTTTCTGAAAAGATTATCCGGGATGTTTACGCTGTTTTGAAAGAACAGCAATAAGGAGCCTCAGTGGCAAACGAGATCAACAAAGTCATCTATTCAATGATCCGGGTCAACAAGTCTTATGACCGAAAGCCGGTATTAAAAGATATTTCCCTGTCTTATTTCCTTGGTGCCAAAATCGGTGTTTTGGGGCTTAACGGTTCGGGAAAAAGTTCTCTGTTACGGATACTGGCAGGGGAAGATCAGGACTTCAGTGGTGAGGCCATCCTCAGTGAAGGATACACGGTGGGCCACCTGGAGCAGGAACCGTTGGTGGATGTGGATAAGACGGTTCGGGAAGTGGTTGAAGAAGGGGCCAGGGAGACGGTTGAGGCACTCAGGGAGTTTGAGGAGATCAACCTGAAATTTGCCGAACCCATGGATGACGTGGCAATGGAAAAGCTCATTGAACAGCAGGCCCATGTACAGGAAAAGCTCGATGCCCTCGATGCCTGGGATCTGGATGCCCGGTTGGAAATGGCCATGGATGCCTTGCGGTGTCCGCCCGAGGACCGGTCGGTGAAGGTGCTCTCGGGTGGGGAGAAAAGGCGTGTGGCCCTGTGCCGGCTACTCCTGCAGAAACCGGATATCCTGCTGCTGGATGAACCCACCAACCACCTGGATGCGGAAAGCGTGGCCTGGCTTGAGCACCATCTGAAGCGCTACCCGGGAACGGTCATTGCGGTAACCCATGACCGGTATTTCCTGGATAATGTGGCCGGTTGGATACTTGAACTGGACCGTGGGCAGGGAATACCCTGGAAAGGGAACTATACCAGCTGGCTGGAGCAGAAGCAGGAACGCCTGCGCCGGGATGAAAAAGCTGAAACGGCACGCCAAAAAACCCTGGAACGGGAACTGGAATGGATCCGCATGTCACCCAAGGGAAGACACGCCAAGAGCCAGGCGCGCATCAGCGCTTACGACAAACTGCTCTCCCAGGAGGCGGGGGAAAAAGAAAAGAATCTTGAGCTTTTCATTCCCCCGGGACCGCGCCTGGGGGATCAGGTTATCGAAGCGGTAAACGTCAGCAAAGGGTTCGATGGTCAGTTACTCATGGAGAACATGAATTTCAGCCTGCCGCCAGGGGGCATCATCGGGATTATCGGTGCCAATGGCGCCGGTAAATCAACCCTGTTTCAAATGATTATCGGCCATGAAACACCTGACAGCGGTGCCATTCATCTGGGCGATACGACCCAGATGGCCTATGTGGACCAGAGTCGTACCCTGGATGGCGACAAAACCATCTGGGAGGAGATTACAGGGGGAAACGACCAGATCCAACTGGGCACGCATCTGGTTAATTCCCGTGCCTATGTGGCGCGTTTCAACTTTTCGGGATCGGAGCAGCAAAGAAAAGTGGGGGCCTTATCCGGAGGGCAGCGCAACCGGGTGCATCTGGCCAAGATGCTCAGGGAGGAGGCCAATGTGCTTCTGCTGGATGAGCCCACCAACGACCTGGATGTGAACACCTTGCGGGCCCTGGAAGAAGCCCTCGAAAATTTTGGCGGCTGTGTGGTGGTCATCAGCCACGATCGATGGTTTCTGGACCGTATCGCCACCCATATCCTCGCCTTCGAAGGGGATAGCCGGGTGACGTTTTTCCAAGGGAACTGGACGGAATATGAAGCGGATCGCCGGAAGCGTCTGGGCGCCGACGCAGCAATACCCAGTCGCATCAAATACCGCCAGTTGACCCGTTAGCTCTCGCTCAGAACCGGTTCGCAGAATTGACGCCCAGATTCAGGTGAGATCTGATTGCCGAGTTCAAAATTCATCGAATATGAAAGATTCCTTGCCAGACACATGTAAACAGCCCGGCCGCATCTTTGTGGTGGACGACGACCCGATTTCCCTGCGAAACCTGCGTCGTATTCTGGAAAAAGCCGGACACAAGGTATTCACTTACAGCAACCCGCAGAGGGCCCTGACCCGGCTGGAACAAGAGGCCTGCGACCTTCTCATTACCGACCTGAAAATGCCTTACATGAACGGCCTGGATCTGTTCAGCCGGGCGCAACGGGCGCACCCTTCTTTGGAAGGCATCATCATCACGGGATATGCGAGTCTGGAAGGCGCGGTAGAGGCGACCAAGGAGGGGGCCTTTCATTATCTTGCCAAACCGTTCAACCCTGATCAGCTGAGAGGCCTTGTTGGCCAGGCCCTGGAACAGAAATCCCTTCGTGAACCCCTGTTCCGGGAGCTGGTAAACCAGAATGAGCATCCGGCTGATCCCATTATGATCGGAAAGAGCCCCGGGATTGCTCGTGTCAAGGAGATGGTCGCCCAAATCGCCCCGGCCGAGTGCAGCGTGCTCATTACGGGCGAATCGGGTACGGGAAAGGAGTTGGTGGCGCGATCCATCCACGCACAGAGTTCCCGCGCCGCCGGTCCATTCATGGCCTTCAACTGCGGGGCCTTCAGTGAAGATCTTATCGCAAACGAACTTTTCGGCCACGAAAAAGAAGCCTTTACCGGTGCCCGCAGCAGGAGGGCCGGGCTCATAGAAAGTGCCGAAGGGGGAACCCTTTTCCTGGACGAAATCGGCGATATGCCCCTTTCCATGCAGGTCAAATTGCTCCGGGTTATTCAGGAGCGGGAGATCCTTCGGGTCGGGTCGTCCCACCCGATTTCCATAAATGTCAGGTTCCTGGCAGCCACCGCCAAAGACCTCAAGGGTGGCGTGCAGGAAGGCGTTTTTCGGCAGGATCTTTATTTCCGCCTTAATGTGGTGGAAATCCACGTTCCTCGCCTCGCGGAGCGACAGCAGGACATCCCCTTGCTGGCCTACCACATTTTGCGAAAATTTCTCCATCAGACACAAAAGCGGATTGAAGGGATTTCGGCCGAGGCCCTGGAATGTTTAAAGACCTATCCGTATCCCGGAAATGTCAGGGAGCTGGAAAATATCCTTGAAAGGGCCGTCGCTGTCTCTAACGGAACAACCATCCGGGTCAAGGACCTTCCCCCCGACCTGGTGAACCTGGATCTCTATACCTATGAACGCGCAGATGGTTCACTTTTGAGCCTTGAAGAATTGGAGCGGGACTACATCCGCCATATTCTCAAGCTTACCGGGGGTGTCCGTGTTCGTGCCGCCGAGATCCTGAGCGTCGATCGTGCCAGTTTGTGGCGGAAGATGAAAAAATTCAATTTGGAATAGCCCTTCTTTTTTGAAACGGGACCGTTCGGTTTTGCAACATTGGAGTCCCGCCCTCTTTTCCCCTGAAAAGGCGGTCTTTGTCCAGGGGGCACTGTTTCATTCCGCAACATCTTAATCCCGAAACCCATTGGCGTTACCGCAGCTTATCCTAACCATTTCAATAGATTATCCGTAAATCTCCCAGCGGCACGAGTTTTGCTGTATCCATTCCCAATCAGAATCCGGGGTTTCCCAATGTTTAAAAGAACCATACTTGTTTTTGAAAATGAGAAGGTGTGCCAAAAGGCATTGACCTATGCACGTGAGCTTGCCTTGAGAATGGATTCAGCGGTCACCTTTCTGATGCTGGTGGAAATTTCTTTTCCCGACCGCTCCTTTCTCGGTTCCAAGCGAAATGCGCTGCATGTCCTGGAGGAGAGGGTGGGCGAAATGCTTTCAGATTTTTCCTCCCGGTTCCTTAAGGATGGAATCGAAACCAGCATAGCGCTCCGGGTGGGAAATCCAGCCCAGGAATTTCTGAAATTTCTGGCGGAAAGAGCCCCCTTTCAAGCTGTCATCTGGGGTAGCGGGGAGGAACTGCCTGACCACCGCCAGCTTCCCCGGGGCCACTGGCTAAAAAAAATGATCACAACCCTTGAATGTCCCCTGCTCACGGTGAGCCGTAAGGGAACGAAAGGGATGGGAACCCCATAGGATGAAGGCGACGGGGTTTTCCGCAACACAAAATTCAATACAAGACACGGACAGTCGCTATGAGTCAAATACGCCAACAGAATTCGGGTAATACGCTATGGAAACACTAACATCTGAAATGATTCTGGTTATGGTCATGATCGGCATTGCCGTTTTTCTTTTTATCGTGGAATGGGTTCGTGTGGATGTGGTGGCGATTCTCATGATGGTTGCTTTGCCCCTTCTCCACCTGGTTACACCAAAAGAGGCCTTCGTCGGTCTCAGCAGCAACGCGGTGATTTCCATTATTGCCGTCATCATTATCGGAGCCGGTTTAGACAAGACGGGTCTGATCAATCGGTTGGTGGGCCCCATTCTGCGTATTGCCGGGACAAGCAAATCCCGTGTGGTCATCGCCATCTCCGTGACCGTGGCCGGCATCTCCAGCTTCATGCAGAACATCGGCGCCGCCGCCCTTTTTCTGCCGGCCATCCAACGCATCAGCAAGACCATGGAAATCCCTTTAAGCCAGCTCCTCATGCCCATCGGGTTCTCGGCCATCCTGGGCGGTACCATCACCCTGGTGGGTTGCAGTCCCCTGATCCTGTTAAACGATCTCCTGGAGCCCTTCGGATTGAAACCCTTCCATCTCTTTGATGTTACCCCCATCGGTCTGGCGCTGGTGGCCAGCGGTCTTGCCTGTTTTATTCTCCTGGGTCGGTTTATTCTTCCCAAAGGAAGCACGGAATCTGCTGAAGAAGAGTCCCAAAATCTCCTTGGAAACACCCTGATAGAATTGGGGGAGGCCTATGAAACCCAGACCCCGCTTAATTATACGGATTACCGGGAGCCGGTGCTGGTAGACGACCTGAAAAGGCGCTATCTTGTCAATGTTCTGGCCATGACCGAACCGCCCGATTTCAAGGTCCTCTCACCCACGGGAGACCAGGAAGTGCGGTCAAACGTGCATTTGCTGGTGTATGGCCGCAAGAAGGACATCCAGCGCATGGTGGAAGTAGAGGAAATGCAGCTTAAGGAGGCGCCGGAAGTTTTCAAAGGGGAAACGGAAGAGGGTGCTTCGGGCACTGTGGAAGCGGTGGTGGCGCCCCGCTCCCCCTTGATGGGAAAAACCCTTCGCGAAATCAATTTGCAGGATCGATTCCAGGTTACGCCCCTGGCCATATACCGGGGCGAGGAAACCTACCGGGCTGAAATCGGAGACGTTCCCCTTTCCGTTGGGGATGCCGTCCTGATTCACGGCGAATGGCAACGGCTCCAGGTGTTACAGCATGAAAGGAGCCTCCTGTTTACCACTCCCATCGATGTGGAGTTGTTACGCCCCGAAAAGGCCATTTTCGCCGGCTTCTGGCTGGCCGTTGCCCTGAGTATGGTGCTCATCTTCAATATCCAGCTCTCTGTCAGCCTCATGACGGGCGCTTTGGGCATGGTGATCACCCGCGTCCTGAGCATTGATGAGGCCTACCAATCCGTGGATTGGCGCACTATTTTTCTCCTGGCCGGGTTGATTCCCCTAGGCATCGCCACGGAAAAAACCGGCACCGCGGCCTGGATCGCCCATGCCATTCTGGGTGCTATCGGGGACGTCCAGCCCATTGTCCTTTTAACGGTTATCGGGGTGCTTTCCACCATTTTTACCCTGGTCATCTCCAATGTGGGCGCCACGGTTCTGCTGGTCCCGCTGGTGGTCAATATGGCTATTGCGGCCCGCGTGGATCCCCGAATGGCCGCGCTTGTGGTGGGACTCGCCACCAGCAACTCGTTTATGCTGCCCACTCACCAGGTCAACGCCCTCTACATGGGTCCCGGACGGTATCGCAGTGTTGATTTCATGAAGGCCGGCCTGGTCATCAGTATTGTCTTTATCGTGGTCATGATCGGTATGATCAAACTCATTTACGGTGTTTAAAAACAGGGAGGAAGGATAAATCCATGGCCATTATCACCATTTCTCGTGGGTCTTACAGCAATGGAAAGGAGGTGGCGGAGAAGGTCGCATCTCATCTCGGATACAAGTGCATCAGCCGGGAGGTCCTCCTCGATGCCAGTGAACACTTTCACATCCCTGAAATGAAGTTGGTGCATGCCATCCATGATGCGCCATCCATTCTGGACCAGTTTTCTCACAGCCAACAGGCGTTTATCGCCTACATTCGGTGCGCACTGGTCCAGTATGTGAAAGAGGATAACGTGGTATACCATGGGTTAGCCGGACACCTTCTTCTCAAAGGTATTCCGCACGTATTGAAAGTGCGGGTGATTGCTGATCTGGCCGACCGCGTACGGGCTGAGATGAAACGGAAGAGGATTTCCGAAGAAGAGGCGCGATCCATTTTGTTGAAGGACGATGAGGAACGCCGCAAATGGACGTACGCTCTCTACGGGGCGGATCCGTGGGATAGTTCACTGTACGATCTGGTGGTTCATGTTCACAAGCTGACCATAGAAGATGCGGTGGAAATCATCTCCGATGCCGCTGTCAGGGCCCCCTTCAAGACCGCCAAACAGGTCCAACAAAAGATGGAGGATTACGGGATGGCCTGTCAGTTGAAAGCCGGTCTGGCGCATTCCTTTGACAATGTGGGGGTTAAAAGCGAATATGGCAATATCCTGGTGTATGCCAGGGGAAACGAGCATCATGTTCAAAGAATCAGAAAAAAGGCCAGGGAAATCGCAGGGAAGATGTCGGGAGTCAACGAACTGGAGGTTCACGCCGCCCATAAACTGCCCCCGGGCTCCGTCTGATGATCCAGTTTTCATGAAACCGGAATAACACTTTTCACCATGAGGATTCAATCATGTCTATTATCCTGATTTCTTCAGATCATTATGAGACCGGCCGGGCTGTGGCACAACAGGTGGCAGAGGCCACGGGTTATGCGCTTCTGGACCGGGAAATATTAGATGAGGTGGCTTCAGCATCCCAGATCCCGGAGCCCAAAATCTGTAAATCCCTGGAAACGTCATCCTCCTCGGTGGGGTTTTCCTCCAAGGTGAGAAACCGTGCTTTGGCCTCCATCCAGGGGACGGTAATGGCGCGTCTTTTGGACGACAAGGTGGTCTGTCACGGCCTGGCGGCCCATCTCTATGTCTTGGGCGTTTCCCATGTACTCAAGATACGAATTTTGTGCAATGGAGACGAACGGATGTCCCGGATCGCCGCTGAAAGAAAAGTGGGCATTGAAAAGGCCCGGAAAATTCTTAAAAAACAGGAAGCTGCCGACAAGCGCTGGTCCCTTGATGTTTTCGGGCGGGACGAAACAAATCCTTCCCAATACGACATGGTCATCAGTCTGAGCCAGATCGAACCTGATGAAGCGGTGAATGCCATTGTGGAGACGGTTTCGTATCGAAAATTCCAGTCGATGACCTATTCCATAAAATGTCTCAAGGACAAAGAACTTTCCATTCGCGTGAGGTTGGCGCTGATGGAAAAATATAATGATGTGGATGTAACGGCTGACGGCGCCACGGTGGTGGTACGCACCAAAGCGCTCAGAAGGGAAAAGCGAAAAAAAACGGAAAGCATTCGGGCCCTGGCAGGCCAAATCCCGGGAGTCTCTTATGTGGAAGTCCATGCGGTCAAGGATATCTTCCGGCAGGCGGCTGAAAGCGCCTGATGCGGTAACGGGCAATCCCGAGGGAAACGGCCGCTCCGTTTTATACATCTTTGACAAGTCCTTAGAACCTATCATACAAGGAGGAAAAAATGGCAGAAGGATTGGAAGTGCTGCTGTTGGATGATGAGCCTATTGTGGGGAAGCGGCTGAAACCGGCCTTGGCCAAGATCGGGTGCAACGTGGAGGTTTTTGAAGACCCGAAAAAAGCCCTGGAACGAATCGATCAAAAAGAATTCGACATTGTGGTGACCGACATTCGAATGGACGAGGTTGATGGCTTGCAGGTGTTGGAACACGTGCGTCAATCGGCAGAACGGACCAAAGTGATCATGATCACCGGCTATGCCATGATGGCGGTGGCCAGAGAAGCCATGGAAAAGGGTGCCTTTGATTTCATCGCCAAACCGTTTAAACCGGACGATTTGCGGAAAGTCATCGCAAAAGCCGCCAAAGCGCTCGGTTCAAACATTCAATTCGAAATTTCGGAAACCAACGGGTCCTGAGACAGTGGGGACAGGAGCCGTCCATTACGGAGAGTCGCATGCATCCCAACGAAAATGAAGCTACCCAGGGTCATTTGGAGGGGACGGGGAAAAAGGAAGGCCTCGACGGTCGATATGAACGGATCCAGGCAGTCGATGTGGCCAGAAAGGCCCTCCTTTCCCGAAAACGCCTCAGCCTTCGCTTGCAGATCTGCCTCAGCTTTTTCATTGTTTTCATTGTTGCGGCCGTCGCCGCCTACGTCCTCAGCGAAGCCAACGCCAAAGTGGAAAAGAAACTCCGTTTTCTGGAAATTGCCAATGATTTCACAGTAGAAATCATTCAGGCACGGCGGTTTGAGAAAAACTTCTTTCTTTACAACACCAACCTGGATGACGCCCTCGAAAACGTCTACCAGGCCAAGGCCATCTTTGATCGAAACATCGGGGAACTGGAGCAGGTCCTTGGTCGGGACAATTATAAAAAAATGATATCCAGCCTCAATTACTACGGGGAAATCCTGGAGCGTCTTTTGGCGGCCAATTCGAACCAACCGTCCATCAATAAGAAAAAAGCCGGTAAAGAACGAATGGAAATCGAAGTCAGAAAAACCGGGCGTGAGCTGGTTTCCCTGGCCCAGGATCTCATGGAGCGGGAAAGGAACAGCCTGAGCAAAATGCTCGCCCGATCCAGACAACTCCATCTTTACTCCCTCATTTTTCTCCTGGTGTTTCTGGCTGCCAACGCTTTTTTTCTGGGGAGCCGCATTCTGAGCAATGTCAAACGCTTTGCCGACTATGCAAGGCGAATTGCCTCGGGCGACTTCACCCCCGTCACCCCAGCCAGGCGTTATCGGGACGAGTTTACGGAACTTGCCCTGGCCATCAATCAGATGATTCAGGAACTGGAAAACCGGGAAGCGGTCCTGGTTCAGTCCCACAAAATGAGAGCGGTGGGCACCCTGACCGCGGGAGTGGCCCACGAGCTCAACAACCCATTAAACAACATCACCCTCACGGCCCACATGCTTCTGGAGGATTATAAAGAACTGGACGAAGACGAAAAAAAGGATATGATCAAAGATGTGGTTCAAGAGGCCGGCCGATCCAAGAAAATTATCAGCAACCTTCTGGATTTTGCCAGGGAGAGCAGTTCTGAACTGGAGCCGCTCGCGTTGGACGAACTCCTAGAAGGCACCATCGCCTTGGCCTCCAATCAGATCAAGCTTTCCGGAATTAAAATTTCGTTTCAGTCCGCCGGGAACCTGCCCCGGGTACATGGTGACGGCCAGCAACTGCAGCAGGTCTTCCTGAATCTCATCCTCAATGCCATCGACGCTTCTCCCAAGGGAAGCAATATCGAAGTTCTGGTGCTTCCCGCGGACGACCCCACGTACATAGCGGTGAAAGTCATTGATTCCGGAAGCGGCGTTCCCGAGCACATTCTTCAGTCCATTTTCGATCCTTTTTTTACCACGAAACCGAAGGGAAGTGGCACCGGGCTGGGGCTCAGCGTATCGCAGGGGATCGTGGGAAAGCACGGGGGGCGAATCCGTGTCTCCAGCCAGGAGGGAAAAGGCGCCACTTTCACGGTCACCCTTCCCGTTACCACCATCCCCGCTCAGATCGAAGCGTGAGTGTGGGGTTTGATTGGAGACGGATGTGCTACACCATCCGTTCCAACTCCCGCATCTTTTCATCCAGGCATTTCCTTTCGTTCCCATGATCTGCGTGGGAACAAGGCCCTAAGTTATTTTTCCTTGACAGGCATATAGGGAAATGGCACTATTATGCACAAAAATATCACATTGCATGGCATAAAAATGGGGTAAATACGACACAGGTGGGTGGGATTTGATATTCAAACGAAAGATTGAAGCGGAACTGATGCGCTGGAAAAAGTCTGCCGACAGGAAACCGATTGTATTGCGGGGCGCCAGGCAGGTTGGAAAGACTTTCATTGTCAATCGGTTCGCCGAAAATTTTGATCATTTCATCGATATCAATCTTGAAAGGCCGAGGGAACGGGATCTTTTTTCTGATTTCAATACCGGCCAGGATCTTGTTGAACGGATTCTCCTTTATAAAGGTCAAAGGGTGAACACCCAGAGCACCCTGCTGTTCATTGATGAAATTCAACATTCCGCGGAAGCGGTCCAATCACTCCGATACCTCAGAGAAGATGTAAAGGATATTCACGTTATTGCCGCCGGTTCACTTCTGGAGGTTTTTTCAAAAAGAGAAGGGTTTTCTTTTCCGGTGGGCAGGGTCAAGCATCTTTTCATGTACCCGGTAACATTTATGGAATATCTTGAAACGCAAAACGCGCCTCTTGCGGAAAAGCTGCGGCAACCGGATATCTTGAAAGACGCTTCCCTTCATGAGTTGCTCCTTGACGCGTTTAATGCCTACGCATTCGTCGGCGGTATGCCGGAGGCCCTTGCCGCTTTTGGAGAAACGGGATCTTATTCGGCGGTAAGGGAAATTTATGACGCCATTTTCATGGGGTACATCGAAGATGTGGAGAAATATTCAAATCTGGCAAAAGCAAAGTACTTGACCCATGCCATAGATCGGGCGCCCTTATACGCCGGAGAACGGATTACATATGAAAAGTTCGGAGAGTCTTCTTTTCGATCGAGGGAAATGAAAGAAGCCTTTGATGTGCTCGAACGCGCCCTGCTCCTTTACAGGGCAAAACCTTCCGTGTCAACCCGGATACCGATTATTGAAAAACTGCGAAAAGCGCCGAAGCTTTTTTTTCTTGATGTGGGCCTGGTGAATTACAGGATTGGCTTCAATGCGTTTTTCAAGAAGCAATCCCTGGACAATGTTTATCAGGGAAAGATATCGGAACAGGTCGTGGCGCAGGAAATCGTGGCAAACACTTTCGGTGCGCCGTCGCTTCGTTTCTGGATTCGGGAAAAGGGGGCTGCCGAAACCGATTTCCTTTATTCCTTTAAAGACCTGATTATTCCCATCGAAGTGAAAAGCGGCAAGGCAGGCAAACTGAAATCGTTACATCTGTTCATGGAAAAAAGCCCTCATCCGCATGCTCTTCGCATCTATTCCGGCAGGCCCCGCGTCGATCAGGTGACGCTTCCGTCGGGAAAAAAATACCACCTCTATTCTATTCCCTATTACCTGTTGTCAAGACTTGATGACGTCATTGAATGGTATGTATCCGGACATCAGATTTGAACCCTTTTTTATTTATCGAAGGAAAGTAGGAAAATATAAGTTCTTGGATTTAGGTAAAAGCTGATTTTACTCCAGCAGAAACAAACCTGTGAAATGAAAGAAGGAACTGTCGAAAAATGAACAACGGCCTCCCCCTTTACAACAGCCGAATCATAAAGATCTTCCTGGAATACCTTATTGAATATTATCCGAGTGTAGACACCCGTCCTATTCTGGAATACGCGGGGATGACCCAATATGAGATGGAAGACCATGCCCACTGGTTCACCCAGATTCAGGCTGACCGTTTTCACGAAATCGTAGTCAAAAAAACCGGCGATTCGGATATCGCCAGGAAGGCAGGGCGCTACTCAGCATCAAGCCAGGCATTAGGGCCTGCAAAGCAATACACCTTGGGACTAGTTAACCTGGCAACCATATACCTGCTCATGGGAAGGATTTACCCTACCATGAGTCATGGGGCCGAGGTCAGCGCGAAGAGGCTCGGGCCTAACAGGGTTGAGATTGTCTCTACCCCTCGACCGGGGGTAGATGAAAAACCCTACCAGTGTCAGAACCGTACGGGGATGTTTGAAGCGGTAGGAAAGCTCTTGACCAAAGAATTTGCCAGGATTGATCACCCCTCATGTTTCCATAAGGGAGATGAAAGCTGCCGTTATATCATCACCTGGAAGAGGCCTTCCTGGCTAATCTGGAAACGGTTACGTGATTTTTCCGTCCTATCAGGCGCCCTGGTCTGTTTCTCTCTCTTTTTCGTCCTCCCCCTCACAGATTGGCCTCTCGCGTTATTGCCATGGGTTACTGTCACCATGGTCCTTTCAGTATTATCATGGCATTTAGAAAAGAAGGAGATAACAAGGGCCATCCAGAATCTGGGCGAATCCCCCTTGGAGTTTATAGCGGAGACCAAACACCGGTACAAGAATGCATTACTCGTTGAGGCAATCGGCAAGGCAACTTCAGCGGTTCAGGATGTAGATCGGCTTCTGAACAGCGTATCGGGTCTCTTGGAAAAACACTCAGGTTTTGACCGCGGAATAATCATGTTGGCCAACAGAACCAAAGAACGGCTCTCCTTTGCCTCAGGCTATGGTTACACTGAAGATGATAAGGAATTTGTGCGACATCTTGAGTTCAACCTTAACAAATCCGGTTCTAATGGAATATTCACATCGGCCTTTAAAAATCATGAGCCTTTTCTGGTCAACAACATCGATGAACTTGACGGAGATCTTTCAAACAAGAGCCTGGCTTTTGTCGAACGGATGAGGGTCCAGTCATTTGCCTGCGTACCTATTGTTTACGAAGATGACGCCTTAGGGGTACTGGCCGTAGATGATATCAAGTCAAAAAGGCTTTTTACTCAGAGCGATATCAACCTTCTAAAAGGTGTGGCCTCGCAGATCGCCGCAGGCGTTTGGAATGCCAGGGCTTTTGAGAAACTATGGGAGAGTGAAGAGAAATTCAAATCTCTCAGTGAAAACGCCCCTGATATAATTTGGACCCTGGGCCACGACGGATCACTTACATATGTCAATTCTGCGTGGAAGACGATTCTGGGTCACACAAAAGAAGAGGTTTTGGGACACTACTTAATCGATTTTGTAGAGGAAGAAGAGAAAAAGAGGCATGTTAGTATTTTCAAAAGAATCAGGGACAAAAAAGAGACCGTGAGGGACGTAGAGCTCAGTGTAATTCACAAGGATGGAAGTGTGCGTATTTTTAGTTCAAGCAGCGCTCCCAATGTGGATGCATCGGGAAAAGTCACGGGCACTATTGGTCTGTTTAAGGACATTACCGAACAGCGTAGATTAGAAGCCCAGCTTGAAAGAGCCAAAAAGATGGAAGCAATCGGGATCCTTGCAGGGGGGGTGGCGCACGACCTCAATAATATCCTTTCGGGGTTGGTAAGTTATCCTGAGCTCATATTGATGCAACTCCCCGAAGAAAGCCCTTTTAAAGAAGCAATTTTGACCATACAGAAATCGGGCGAAAATGCCGCGGCTGTGGTTGATGACATGTTAACCCTGGCAAGAAGAGGGGTGAACATCAGCGAGGTGATGAACCTTAATAATGCCATCTCTGAATACCTGGATAGCCTCCAGCATAAAAGGCTCATTGAATTAAACCCGGGAGTTCAGATTGATGCCCTCCTTGAGCCACAACTCTTGAATATTTCCGGATCTCCGGTTCACCTGGCCAAATCCCTTATGAATCTGATTTCCAATGCGGCTGAGGCCATGCCGGTCGGCGGGAAGATCCTCATCAAAACAGAGAATCGATATCTTGACGGGGTCATAAGGGGTTATGACACTGTAGAAGAAGGCGATTATGTCACACTCACTGTTTCTGATACGGGAACGGGCATCTCTTCTGTGGATCTCGATAAAATATTCGAGCCGTTTTATACCAAAAAGGAGATGGGGAGAAGCGGAACGGGATTGGGTATGAGTGTTGTATGGGGCACGGTAAAAGACCATAACGGATATATTGACATCCAGAGTGAAGAGGGAAAAGGGACTACATTTACGCTCTATTTTCCTGTTACCAGAAAGAAATTAGCCGAAGACAAGCATTCTGTTGCCATCGAAGATTATATGGGAAGGGGCGAAACGATCTTATTGGTGGATGATGTTGAAGAACAGAGAAGGATTGCCTCCGGGATGTTGAGGGAACTGAAGTATTCCGTAGCAGCGGTTTCGAGCGGGGAAGAGGCGGTTGATTACATGAGGGAAAACTCTGCAGATCTGATGGTTTTGGACATGATTATGGATCCCGGTATTGACGGGCTTGAGACTTACAGGAGAATAGTTGAACTGCACCCGGAACAAAAGGCAATAATTGCGAGCGGATTTTCCGAAACAGAACGTGTCAAAGAAACCCAGAGATTGGGTGCAGGTAAATATTTGAAAAAGCCTTATGTATTGGAAAAGTTCGGACTTGCTGTCAGATCGGAACTTGATAAATAAGGAGCTTTCTAACGGAATATCACACCATCCGTTCCAACTCCCGCATCTTTTCATCCAATCGCTTGGCTGAAACCGGCATGGAGGTCTTCAGTTCCTGAGCAAAAACAGAGATCTTATACTCTTCCACCATCCAGAAAAATTCTTCAAAAGCGCGTCTTTTTTCAGGGGAAGCCCCCGAAGTGATGTGCGAGAGGTTCCTTATGAGGACTGCCTTTAAGGGTGTAACGAGCGCCTCCTTTTCCCGATCTTTATCCGGGTTATAGGCGCCCCGTTCGGCCCTGATTTCAAGGGCTCTGAGATAGCGTGGCACATGGGCCAGATGGGCCATGTTATAGCGTTCCAGAAAATCCTGAGGAACCAGTGCCCCCATCTCCGCCAACAGGCGTTTGCACAAGACTTCTGCGGGAGGGTTGTTTCTGTTTTTAATTTCCGTTTGATGGATGAACTGCATGGCGTGATGGTACGCAGAAAGGACCTGGTCCGTAAGCTCCATTAACCGTTTGCCTGTGGTGAAAATTTCAAGGTCAGCGGATTGAGCGGCCTCTTTGAACGCGGTTTCAGTTCGAATATCGCCATCAAAAAAACGGACCATAAGCGTTTCAAACATGGCGGCTTCCACGAATTTCGGCCCGCCGAAATCAACCGTTTTCGGAGATAGATGTGAGGGTATTTTGAGATCTTTTTTAAGTAGTTTCAGCTCTTTTCTAAAGTTGATCATGAATAGTTTTCTGACGCCACGCCGGTGGGATTCAAGGGCTTCCTGCCGATTTCTGAAAAGGCGGATCTCAACACTGTTTTCAGCCGGTGAAAGGGCGGGAAAAGCCACAAGACCGGGGGTCAGGGAAACTGTTTCCGGAAGGGTTTTGAAAGACCATGATACGATGCCCTGTCTTTCCCACTGAGCCTTTGCTTTTCGCCAGACGTTGGATTGTTTTTCAGTCTTTTTTTTGTCGACTTCCGGTAATCTGTTCAGGATAGACGTATCCCTTGCGGATTTCAATTCCCGGTTGCGATGGTCCCTGATGGAAACCCGCATTTGCAGGTGTTCGGGAATATCCGAATCCGCCCACGCGACCGCTGGAATATCGACCCCGAAGCGTTTGTAAATAAAGCTTCCAAGGGTCGAAATCAATGGGTCTGAGGATTTTTCCATCTCGGATAGGATGATGTCCACGGTGCCGGACACGGGCACGAGCTGTTTGCGATAGCGCTTGGGCAACCCTTTAATGAGGGCTGTGATTTTTTCCTTGAAAAGCCCCGGCACCACCCAGTCCAGTTCATGGGGCGACACTTCGGAGGCTTGATTCAGCGGCACTTTGAGGGTGACCCCATCATCCGGTTTTCCGGGCTTAAACTTATAGGAGAACTGGAAAGTGCCGTTTCCGACGTTCATTTTATCAGGGTACTGGGCGACCTCTTCCGGGTCGGGAATTTCGGCGATGATATCGGATTTCGTCATTTTGAGAAAGTCATCACTTCCCCGTTTCCTGATCTGTTTCTCAAGTGTGCGAATGTCGTACATACCCGGGAGCCGCGATGAATAGAACGCTTCCATACGTTCATCGCTGACCCGAATGCCCCGCCGTCGAACTTTCTCTTCCATTGTGGTGATTTCTTCGATGAGGGTCTGGTTATGAACCAGGAAACTGAATTTTTTATTCATGTTCCCTTCGACCAGGGCAGATCTGACAAAGATTTCATGAGACATTGACGGATCGATGGGCCCATAGGATACGGAGCGATTTGAAACGATGACCAGACCGTACAGGCTGACCTGTTCATATGCCCGGACCTGTCCCGCTTTCTTTTCCCAGTGGGGATTGGCGTAGGTGGATTTACACAGGCTGCCGCCCAGAGTTTCCAGCCATTCCGGATCTATTTTTGCGGCGGTTCTGGCAAAGAGCCTCGATGTTTTGACCATCTCCACCGCCACTACCCAATCCGGACTTTTATTAAACAGGGTGGAGCCGGGAAAAAGCATGGCTTCCCTTCCCCTGGCCGCCAGGTAAATATTTTTCTCCTTTTTAACGGCGATATTGGACAAATAACCGCTTAGAACCGACTGGTGAATGGCGGCATAACGGTCTTTCACGTTCTTCTGGTTCTGTTTGTTTTCATTTCGGATCCCCTGGGATTTCAGAATATTGGAGATTTGTTCATGGATGTGGTGCCATTCCCGCATGCGGACAAAAGATAGGAAATGAGCCCGGCAGAATTTTCGCATTTTGTTCTGGGTCCGCAGGGTCTGCCAGGAACGGTGATAATGGTTCCAGATATTCAGCAGTGTGATGAAGTCGGAACCCGAATCCTTGAATTGCGCGTGGGCCTGATCCGCCTGGGCCGCTTTTTCAAGGGGTCTCTCCCTGGGGTCCTGAATGCTCAGGGCCGATGCGATAACGGCCACATCATATACGCAACCCTTGCTTTCCGCTTCGAGGATCATGCGGGAGATTTTCGGGTCGATGGGCATTTTGCTCATCATCCGGCCTCTTCGCGTCAGGACCGGTTCACCCTTTTTTCGAATTACGGCCCCCAGCTCCACCAGCAGGTCAAACCCGTCTTTGATGCTCCTGGGGTTGGGTTTATCAAGGAATGGAAAGGCGGAAATTTTTCCGAGCTTCAAGGAAATCATGCGAAGGATGACCTCCGCAAGGTTGCTTCTGAGGATTTCGGGGTCGGTGAATTCCTGTCGGGATTCGTAGTCTTCCTCCGAATAGAGCCGGATGCAGACGCCCTTTTCCAGACGACCGCAACGGCCTTCACGCTGATCCGCACTGCTCCTGGAAATGGGGCTTATGGGCAGGCTGGTAGAACGGGTTCTCGGAACATACCGTGATATTCTGGCCAGTCCCGTGTCCACCACATATTTGATACCCGGAATGGTCAGGGAGGTTTCCGCCACGTTGGTGGATACGATGACCTTACGTCCGTTTGCGGGTGCAAAGACTTTGGCTTGGGAAAGGCCCGGCAACCTTGCAAACAGGGGCAATACGGTGACGCTTTTGAGCTTTCGTTCCGCCAGCCTTTCACAGGTCTCAAGGATATCCCGCTCCGTAGGCATGAACACCAGAATATCCCCGAACGCGCCGGATCGGAAGATGTCTTCCGTGGCTTTTACAGCCGCATCCATATAGGTCATATCCCCTTTTTCCTGGAGTTCCGGGTCAACCGGCCGGTATTGGACCGAGACCGGATATCGCCGCCCGGATACCTGTATCACCGGTGCATGGTCGAACGCTTTGGAGAATTTTTCCGTATCAATGGTGGCAGACGTGATGATTAGTTTTAGATCTTTTCGTTTCTTGATCAGTTTTTTCAGAATTCCTAAAATAAAATCAATGTTCAAACTTCGTTCGTGGGCCTCATCAACAATGATGGTATCGTATTGGGTTAGACGTGGATCCTGTTGCGTCTCTGCCAGCAACATGCCATCGGTCAGCACCTTGATATAGCCCCGTTTGCTGGTGCGGTCTTTAAAACGAATTTTGTACCCAACTGAATTTCCGATGGTTTCTCCCAGTTCATCTGCGATTCGGGCCGCAATGGTGGTGGCGGCAATGCGACGGGGCTGTGTGCAGGCAATTTTCCCGTCTATTCCCCGGCCGGCCGAAAGGCACATTTTGGGTATCTGGGTGCTTTTCCCCGAACCCGTGTCGCCGGAAATAATCACCACCGGGTGTTTTCTAATGGCGTCAACGATGTCAGTTTTTTTTGCAGTAATCGGGAGATTTTCAGGGAAGGAGACTCTTGGGCGTTGTTGCAAGCGCCGTTGTGTCGCAGCCATGGATCCCTTGATGTTTTTTTTGGGAGTGAGTGGGGTCATTTCTTAGAAATTTGTGCTTGACCGAACCTTTGCTAAACGCTATATTGCGCCAAATCTGTTGCCGAGATAGCTCAGCCGGTAGAGCAGGGGACTGAAAATCCCCGTGTCCCCAGTTCAACTCTGGGTCTCGGCACCACGTAAAATCAGGGACTTAGGATTTTTTTGCTAAGTCCCTTTTTTTGTTTACTTTGGTTTGGTACACTTTTATCGTTTCTATGGCCGTCTGGGGATACCATTTCTACCGTCATCATGGCAACAATCTTCTGTTCCAGAATGGGGTGCCTGCTATAACTGAATATCAGGCTAAGGGGAGGGGATATGATTAAGATCGAACCTTTTTCCAAAGAAAAAAATTCTGGGGACACAATAAATTTTTCAAAGACGAACTCCAGGAGAAAAAATATCGGGAACTCCGTCAGCATGAGCGAACTGGCAGGCCTCTCTTGGGAGCGATCTGCACATTGATAAGTTTGACGTGTTTCTGACAAAACAATTCTGGAATAAAAAGCCCGGACCGAAAAGGCCATGGGAAGAAAAGGTAAATCAATAATTTTGTATTGTGTCCCCGGAATTTTAAAGGTACATTAAAAGAACTTGTCAAAGATCTATGGTTTCACAATTTGCATAAGGGGGTAAAAATGCTGAAAAAAGGTAAAATCAAAGAAACGGACACCGAACCTATCATCAGCCCTGCCAGAGCTGTTTCTTCGGAAGAAAAGACAGTCATAGGGAAGCAAATCATCATAGAGGGCGCCGTCCGGGGCAAAGAAGATTTGCTCATTGAGGGTGCAGTGAAGGGCAGTATAGAGTTGACAGGACATCATCTTACCGTGGGGCTCAATGGCCAGGTAGAGGCTGACATCCAGGCCGAAAACGTGACAATCAGAGGCCGTGTAATTGGTAACGTTAATGCTCTTGCCAAGATCTCGATTACCAAGGAGGCCGATTTTAACGGCGAGATCCACGCCAAAAGCATTTCCATCGAAGACGGGGCTTATCTCAAGGCGGTGATCGAACTGGAGAAAGAGTCGCAGAAGAAAAACATTCACTCAGTCAAGTTGGGCGGCAAAGCTACGTCCCATACGAGCCAGGAACCGGCCAGTCTGCCTACTGAAGCCGATGAGGCGAAGTAATCTTTGGGAAGCTCGTTCCAACATTTGTTGGGCAATTCCCGGTCTGAACCTCATCTTTCTGACTATACCAGTGAGACCCTTCGCCTTTTTTTGGAAGGTCTTGAGCAAGTCCGGGAAAGCAGGGTTCTGGACATGGGCTCGGTCTGCGGTGACAACATTGCGTTTTTTGCCCAGCGAGTGAAAAGGCTTTATATCTGCGATATGTTCTTTCACCTGAGACGAGACCCGAGTGAGATCTTGCCCCCAAATCAGGTTTGGAAACACCTTGACTACCCTCCCCAGAGCTTTAACGGCATTTTGTTGTGGAATCTGGTAGATTACCTAAACGACTGGGAGGTTGGTAGGATGGCAGAACTGTGTTATGACATGCTGAAGCCGGGAGGAATGCTATTAGCATCCCTTGCAGGAAAGAGTGCGGTTGGAACGGCCGCATGCTCCTTTGTTGTAAAGGATGGCTATCGGCTGAACATAAACCCCAAGCCGGATGTGGATCTTCCCCTGCACGTTCGGAGCAATCGTGAAGTGCTGGAGCACCTGTCCCTGTTTACGCTGGTGAAGTCTTTCCTCTGTCAAAACGGCGTTAGAGAGTACCTTTTCCGGCACGATTGAGATCTTCCTTTTGCCGAGGCCCTGAGGTCCAAATGATCGGTACAAAAGTAAAGATTATGTCATAACTTTAAACCTAAGATCATTCTTGATAACATGCATAACCGTGTAACAAAGATACAAAAAGAAGAATATTCAAATATCCCCGGTTTCCAGCTGGCAATCTTTTTCCTTCGCCATTTTTTTCGCCACCCTGAACAGCACAACTGACAGCCACCGGTGATGCTTTTTGTTAGGTTGTTTTGTTATTTACGGTCCCCCTATCCCCCTTTCCAGTTCCCTTATTAACGAGTCCCCTTAAAAATACCTTGACCTGTCCCCTTTTTCTCTTTGTGCTGAACCAACCCCAAAAAAAGATTGAACTTTCTATTAGTACATATTAAAATGTACACAATCATATGGGGAGGTGATCAATAAATGGAAATCAATGCCGCAGAATTCCGGGCAAATTGCTTTAAGATCCTCGACCAGGTCAATGTAACGCATAAGGAGGTAGTTATCTTCAAACGAGGCAAGGCGGTCGCAAAGCTGGTACACGTTGCGCGGCAAAACGATAAAGATCCTCTTCTCGGCAGCATGGAAGGTCTTGTTGAAACTACCGGCGATCTAACCAAACCGGTCATTGATCCCGGCGCATGGGAACTTGATTAGATTATGATTTTACTGGATACTCATGCTTGGATATGGTCGCTCAGCGCAACGAAGCTGTTGTCCGGCAACGTCAAAAAATTGATTAAGAAGACGCAAACCGATCAACGCGCCATTGCCTCGATTTCCATATGGGAATTTGCAATGATGGTAACTAAAGGGCGCATAAATGTAAAAATTGATCCAAAGCGCTGGTTAAACAATGCTATTGATAATAGCGGTTTACAGGTAATTGAGTTAACGCCTGAAATAGCGATGGAATCATGCAATCTTCCTGGCGACTTCCACAAAGACCCTGCTGATCGAATCATTGTGGCCACTGCAAGAACTCATAATTTAACGCTTTTGACAAAGGATAGAAAAATTATCGAATATCCGCATGTACAAGCTATCTGGTAGGAATGAACCATCTTCGCCCGATCTGAAATAACAAAAACATTGAAATAGCCTGCTATTCCTTCAGCTTTTGTGATTTAAAATCGAACAAAGATGGCAGAACGATACAAACGACAGGTTGTTTCGTGAGGATATCAGGGACATCCAGCAGGTGAGGGATATGGCAGGAATGCAACTCCTCTGCGATATGCTCCCTGACAGGGTTGCATCACGCTTGTCTGTGAATAGCCTCAGGGAAGATCTTGAGGTCAGCCACAGGGCCGTAACAAACTGGCTCAATATCCTTGAGGCCTTTTATTACTGTTTCAGGATTTATCCTTTTGTGGGAAAAGTTTACCGATCCTTGAAAAAGGGCCCAAAATTCTATCTCATGGACTGGTCTGAAACCAGGGATGAAGCCAAACGATTTGAAAACCTGATAGCCTCCCACCTGTTGAAATTGGTGCATTTCCTTTATGACTACGAGGGCTATAGAGCGAATCTCAATTTTCTGAGGAATGTGGATAAAAAGGAGGTGGACTTCCTGGTATCCATTGATCAAAAACCGTGGTTCGCTGTTGAAGTTAAAACAAATGAGACAAAGGTCTCACCCCATCTCTATTATTACAAAGAAAGACTCAGCATTCCATATTGTTACCAGGTAGTCAAAAAACCGGGCGTGGACCGGCTTGTGAAAGGGGTTCGCGTTGTTTCATCGGACAGGTTTCTGTGCGGTTTGATTTAGATCGGACCGATCGTTTTCTTTTCTCCGCGTGGAGCCGCTTGAATCTTAAACAGGTCAACATTGAAACAATGTCCCCCTTTCACAGAAGCTGCCGGGTGATTATTTTTTGCCGAGGCCCTTACTGTTTGAATCCTTCACTTTCACTTGATTCAACAATTCCTGCATGTTACCCTTTGGTCGGATATCAGGGAGAGGTACGGATTAAGGAATAAAAATGATTGGCGCTATTGCCGGGGATATAATCGGGTCAATCTACGAACATTGGCCCATTAAGATCAAAGATTTCCCGCTCTTTGGTCAGGACTGCCGTTTCACTGATGATACGGTTCTTACTGTCGCAATCGCAGATGCTGTTCTGAACAACCGACCCTATGACGAGTCCCTGCGAAATATCGGCAGACGTTACCTCCAAGCAGGATATGGCAAGTCATTTTTCCGTTGGCTGATTGCCGAAGATTCGCAACCGTACAACAGTTGGGGAAATGGTTCTGCCATGCGGGTCAGTCCGGTTGGCTTCGCATTTTCCTCACAGGAAGATGTCTTGTTGCAGGCAAAAATGAGTGCAGCGGTTACTCACAACCACCCAGAGGGCATCAAGGGGGCTCAAGCCACTGCTCTAGCCATTTTTCAGGCCAGGATGGGGCTTGGAAAGGAACAGATCCGAACATGCATTGCTGAAGAATTCAACTACGACCTAACTCGCACGGTGGATGAGATCCGCCCGACTTATTCATTTGATATCTCGTGTCAAGGGACGGTACCCGAGGCGATAATTGCCTTTCTTGATTCTGTTTCCTATGAGGATGCCATCCGCAACGCTGTTTCACTTGGGGGCGACAGCGATACACTGGCCTGTATCACGGGCGGGATAGCCGAGGCGTTTTACGGTGGAGTCCCGGATGATATTCGTAACCAAACGTTGGATCGGTTGCCAACTGATCTTTGTGAGATCGTCGATAATTTCTGTCGGCAGCATGGATGAGGGAATGGGAAAGGGAAGTCGCACGCGAAAGTAGCGACAACCTGGCTAAAGGAACCTTCTCCAGCGAACGGATGAGCTGAAACTTTACAGGTCTGAGCCCCGTGAAAACCTTTCAGGGGCGGTTACTTCAGCCGATTATGATTTCATCCAACGACCGTTTTGGCACATGGTGGACATTCTCATCGTCACGCCAGTATTTGATATCTCCATCAGACCCCACGGTATCTATCACGACCGTCTCCTTTGGTTTGCCAAGGGCCAGAGCAAGCAGTATGTTATAGCGAGGGGGTATATTCAGGTCACCCCTGAGTCCCTCCTTGTTGATTGTGGCAATCATGCAGCCACCGAACCCCCTCGAAGTGGCACCCAGAATAATGGTTTGGGCCGATATCCCGTGATCCCAGGCAACCGATTTGCTTATCTCGGTGTCTCCGAGCAGAATTATGTAGGCGGATGGTCTCTCTCCCTCTTCCGGGCCCGGCCAGTCTTTGAGATAAGCGGCCCAGACAAGATGCTGAAAAATCAGCCCATTCTTTTCGGGGTCAGCTGACAGTATATATTTCAGCGGTTGCAGATTGCCCCCTGACGGAGAGTATCTTGCAAGATCCACAAGTTCTCTCAGCGTATCCATTCCTATGGCGGTTTCCTGGTAAAATCTCCTGTAACTCCTGCTGCTTCGTACCACATCATCAATCATCTTATCCTCCTTTATTGATAAGAACCTGTTTTATCAGGAAAAAACCATACCGAAATGATACTTGGGCGTCAAGGAAAAAGAGATCACAAATTCGATAATATTCCGTTTTCTGCCAAGATGTTCAAATTTCAAGGCACCTTTTAACACAACCGAATTTGCCTCCAATTATCCTTACACATGATAATCCTTGACCTCCTAAGCCCCTTTGGATACTTATAATATTAACGAAATGTCTTAGTTTCTCTCCATGTTCGTTTTAAAACCTAAAAAAGGATCCTTCATGACTCAAGAAGGTTTTAAACGTAAGCTCTGTGCAATTCTCAGTGCGGATGTCCAAGGATACAGTCGTCTTATGGGCGAGGATGAGGATGCAACGATCCGTACGTTGACGACGTATCGAGAGTTGATGTCCACGATTATTCAGAAACACCGGGGTAGGGTCGTGGATTCCCCTGGAGATAATCTGCTGACTGAGTTTGGCAGTGTGGTGGATGCGGTGCGTTGTGCGGTGGAGATACAGGAGAAACTCAGGGTCAGGAACGATGAGTTGCCTGAAAACCGCAGGATGGTATTTCGTATGGGGATCAACCTCGGAGATGTGGTCGAGGAGGGGAAACGGATCTACGGGGATGGGATCAACATTGCGGCTCGAATAGAGAGCTTGGCAGAAGCGGGTGGTATTAGCATTTCAAGAAGTGTTTATGATCAAGTCAAGGGCAAGCTGAACTTTAGTTATGAATATTTGGGAGAGCATACCGTTAAGAACATCGAGGACCCAATAAGGGTGTACCGTGTAGAAATGGAGACTAAATCCATAATCCCAGTTATCCCCAGAAGGGTCAACCTGCCTGAAAAACCATCCATTGCCGTCCTCCCTTTTGCAAACATGAGCGATGATCCGGAACAGGAATATTTCAGCGACGGAATTACAGAAGACATAATTACCGATCTCTCCAAGATTTCCGCACTATTTGTTATTGCCCGCAACTCTGTTTTTACATACAAGGGTAAAGCTGTAAAGGTAGAGGAAGTGGGTAAAGAGCTGGGAGTCCGTTATATTCTTGAGGGTAGTATCAGGAAGGCTATGGATAGAGTGCGAATTACGGCCCAATTAGTGGATGCCACCACAGGAGGGCATCTTTGGGCAGAACGCTATGACCGAAAACTTGAAGACATTTTCGCATTGCAGGATGAGGTTACCCAAGAGATTGTCACTGTGCTGGCGGTAAAGCTGACAGAGGATGAAAAGACACGCCGTGCCTGCAAGTGCCAATACACCTGTAACACGGATGCGTATGACCACTTTCTGAGGGGCTTAGAGTATTTCCATGGGTTTACTGAAAAGAATAATGTCCGGGCCCGGGAGATGTTCAAGAAAGCCGTTCAGATTGATCCCGGATATGCATTGGCATGGACCATGTTGGGTCATACTCACCTGTTGGGCTGGACTTTAGGCTGGAATCAGGATGCACAATCAATAGAGAAAGCCTTTGAACTGGCCCAAAAGTCCACAGGGATAGATGATTCGCTGGCAGAACCCCATGAGCTGTTAGGCAATATTTATCTGTGGAAAAAGCAGCATGAACAAGCTATTGCCGAGCTTGAGAAAGCCATTTCTTTAGATCCCAATAATGCCGATTGGTTAGCTGGGCTTGGGGGTGTTCTGGCATGGGCCGATAGGGCAGAAGAGGCCATTGAGTTTATAAAAAAGGCAATGAGTCTTAACCCTATGTTTCCACCTAATTATTTATGGAACTTAGGCCATGCCTTTTTATTGACAGAGCGGTTTGATGAGGCAATCGCGACATTCAAGAGGGCTATTGCACAGAATCCTGATTTTTGGCCTTCCCATATCCTTTTAACTGCAAGCTATAGCGCAGTAGGACGAATGGAAGAGGCGCGCGCTGAAGCGGCGGAAACTTTGAGGACAAATCCTGATTTTTCTTTAGAATCATGGCGTTTAAAATGTCCTTTTAAGAACAAAGAGGTATTAGAGCGTCGATTTAGTGTCCTGCGAAAAGCGGGACTGAAATGACTTTATCAGGGATGGTATCGGAATTACGGATGGTCAGCGAAACGCCTTTCGGGTAGCCCTTCTCTGGGGCAACGCCAACGCATCGTAGAGGAGAATGGTGTCATAATTTCAAAAGTGTCTCAAATTTAATTGATTCCTGTGTATCAAAATGGTAGTTCTTGGCAGCACTATTTAATTATTTGAAGAATTCTATGATGATGCTTTCCATTTCGGCGGCTCAGATTTATAAGAATATCGTTTGTTGAATGAGAAGGAGAATAGATGAAACCTATTCGGGAACTGATGAACCAGAACGAATTCTTGAAGGGGTTATTTTCAGCGATACCGTGCGGGGTGCTGATTGTTGATCGTGAGCGAAGGGTTCTTATCGTCAACAGTGTCATTGAGCGTATTTTCGGGGTGCCCGATGCTCATATAACGGGTAAGAGCGGTGGGGAGGTACTCCAGTGTGTCCATGCTGATGACAGCCCGGACGGTTGCGGCTTTGGCGATCATTGCCGGACCTGCCTGGTGCGAAAAACAGCCCTTGACGCCATCGGCGGCAAACAGATTAACCGGAATCGAGCGGATATGGAATTGCTCGTCAAGGGGAAACCTCGAGATTTGACGCTTCTGGTCAGCGCAGCGCCTTTTGATCACGAAACAGAGCGGTTGGCGGTGGTGCTCATGGAAGACATTACTGAGCTTTCAACCCTTCGTGCGCGTTTGAAAACCGAGCACTCTTTTGCAGGCATCATCAGCCAGGATGACCGTATGCTCGAACTGTTTGAAACCATAAAAGAAATCGCGGATGTGAATATCCCGGTTTTGATACAGGGGGAAAGCGGAACCGGGAAAGAGCTGGTGGCTTCGGCAATTCATAATGAAGGACAGAGGTCTTCGGAACCCTTCGTGCCGGTCAATTGCGGGGCTTTACCGGAAGGGCTTCTGGAGAGTGAGTTGTTCGGCCATGTGAAGGGCGCTTTTACGGGCGCTGTAAGGGATAAAAAAGGCCGCTTCGAATTGGCGCACCGGGGGACGCTTTTCCTTGATGAGATTGGCGATATGCCCAAATCTGTACAGGTTAAGTTATTGCGTGTGCTTCAGGAAGGAACCTTCGAACGCGTTGGAGGCGAGCGGACCCTGTCCGCAGATGTGCGCCTGATCAGCGCCGCGAACCGCGATTTGAAACGCGAAGTGGGCAATGGCAATTTCCGTGACGACCTTTATTACCGTGTTAATGTGGTTCCGGTCTTTCTGCCACCGTTAAAAGAGAGAAAACAGGATATTCCATTGCTGACGGAACATTTCTTAAAAACCGCCGGGGAAAAAGGACAGAAAAATGGCGGGATATCCAGAGAGGCTATGGCCGTTATGATCGATTATGCCTGGCCTGGAAATATCCGTGAGTTGCAGAGCGCAATCCGTTTTGCCATTGTGAAATCACGGGGGCGGATGATACAGCCGGGGCATCTACCCCTCGAGCTGAAAGCGAGCGAAAACAGGAATCTCTCCCGTGGCCCCAAGCGAAAGTTAAATGGACCGAATGTAAGCAGGGCACTTATCCAAAGCGGCGGTAATAAAGCCAAAGCTGCCAGAATTCTGGATGTAGGTCGTGCGACCCTCTATCGATTTCTGGCCGACCGGCCGGATTTAACCCCCTCCTGATGCAACGGTTTATCCCAGGCCAAAATCGGATGAAGAATAGGCGCATAAAGCAACGCAGAATTTTCGGATTATCCGCTGACAGGGTTTTCAGAGCAACATCCCTGAGGATTATTATTCCCATGGGGTTGATGTTTATCCTGTTTGTCCTGAGCGTTTTTCTGATTTTTATCCCCTTTATGGAAGCGCAGCTGATGGTGCTTGTTTCATCAGTGATTCTGGTTTTGGCCCTGTTGTTTGTGCTTTATATCATAGTGGAGAGTGTCAAAAGCGAACGCAAAAGGATGGAGGCCGACGAGAAGCTTCATGAAAGTAAAAAAAAATTTATGAGCCTTTACGACGAATCCAGTAAGGCTCTGGAAATATATCGCTC
>CAZPQA010000001.1:0-110269 GCA_964588535.1 uncultured Desulfobacteraceae bacterium | reverse complement strand
AATTTTTCCCGGAAGGACCACTTTGTCCATTTTTCTTAAAATTCAAAGGTCTCATTATGTGAAGAGGGCAGGATTATGATTTATTTCTTGTCATTATTTTTTCTAAATATTATAGTCACATAAGTTCCATTTAATCTGGCAGCCGGTTGGCAGGTTGCTTATCTGAAAGGAGGATGATTATCATGCTAAAGTTCAAGAAAGGGATATTGATTGGATTTTGTTTATTTTTGGCCGCTTTATTGGTAGCGCCGGTTTTTGTCGTTGCGGGCGATAAGGTGAATATTAACACGGCAAGCAAGGAAGAGCTGACTAGTTTAAACGGTATAGGTCCCGTGACTGCTGAAAGGATCATCGAACACAGAGAAACGATTGGCCCGTTCAAAAAGAAAGAAGATATAAAAAAAATAAAGGGTGTTGGCGAGAAAACGTATGAGAAGATAAAAGATTTTATTGTAGTGGAATAGGTCTATCGAGGACTGATGTTTTCCTGTAATTAAATAAGGAAAGCCTGACAAGGAAGGGGGTCAGGCCTTCCTTATTGTCGTTACGGGGTATGTAAATAATTATGGCAAGAAAACCTCGCATCCACTACCCCGGAGCAATTTATCACGTAATGCTCAGGGGTAACGCAAAACAAGCTATTTTTCATAAGGATGAAGAATACCGGTATTTTGAAAATATCCTGGCCCAGGGGCTGGAGCAAAATTCGGTCAGACTGCACGCCTACTGCTGGATGAAGAATCATGTTCACATGGCGTTGCAGATCAAGGACAAACCGCTTTCGAAACTGATGCAAAATATCGCTCAGCGCTATACTCACTGGTTCAATAAGCGGTATGACCGAGTCGGGCACCTGTTCCAGGGACGTTACAAGGCAATTCTTGTGGACGAAGACGCCTATCTGTTAGAGCTGATCCGTTACATTCACCTTAACCCGGTACGCGCCAATATCGTAACTGATCCAATTGACTACCTTTTGAGCAGCCACGCAGCATACGCCGGTCATGTGAAGCCTCCTTCCTGGTTAACGGTTCACCGGTGCCTGGGTCATTTCGGCAAAACGGAATCTGCCGCACGTGCCGCCTATTTGCATTTTATGGGACAAACAACTGCGGAAGAACTCCTGGAGCAGCTCCGCCATGGCAATAAGGAAGGGCGAATCCTCGGCAATGAAAACTTTATCAAAGATGTACTCACACAAAACAATGAAATGGTTCCGGCAGCGATTACAATTAGGCAGCTGGTGGATGTGGTGGCGCATGCTTATCAGGTCTCACCCTTGGAAATGACGAGTGCCAGCCGGTCAAGACATCTGGTCGAAGCAAGAGCGATGACCGCACTGATCGGCATGGATCAGTGCAATTATTTGCTGTCGAATTTTGCGCAGTATTTTAACCGGGATGTGCCATCGATGAGCAAACTGGTCAAGGCGATGCGGACCCGGCTTACAAAGAACCGGTTAATGCATGAGAAAATGGGGCATATCAAAAACCAAATAACGACAATAAGGAAAGCCTGACCCCATGATGCAAATAGTCTATATCAGCAACCGAGTCCATATTGCGCGGGAAACCCTCGTCTATGTTGAGAACTTGATGCCGTTTATCACCGAGGCGGTGTTTGTGTGTCCGGGAAGTCAGGTCAAAGACTTTCACTTCAAGAGCCGGATTTCGGTTCGGGTTATTGATGAAGCGAAGGTTCTGGGAAAGGATTTGAGGCGTTTTCGGGAGGCAGGGGATCATCAGTTCAAGAATTGCCTGCTTCGATTTTCCCTGGCGCGTGTGAAAGACATTGATGATGAGTTCATCATGAGTGATGATGACAACCGGCCGCTGGTGGAGATCCCCCTTTCCTTTTACAAATCGTCTGGCAGATATTCCGGCTATTATTACTACGACCTGAAAAAATGGTCTGCCCGCGAGACGGATTATGACAGGGGGCAGCAGGAAACATGTGGGATACTTGAGGATAAGGGGTATAATACCCTTTCCTACTCTTCGCACATGCCCCAGATGATCCATAAGGGTTTGCTTTCAGAAGCGGCCGGGGTTTTTCAGGACAGTCTGGATCGGAGGGCGCCGCTGGATGAATGGAGTGCTTATTTCAATTATGGGCAAAGCGTATATCCCGAACGATTCCATCCGCCTGAGCCGTTTAAGACCCTTTGCTGGCCGCTGTTTCCCAGTGACTGGGATTATGATGTACGGCTGGATGAATTCTGTTTTGAAAATTTTTATCCCCTGCTCTATGAAAACGGCTTGATTTTTTCCGGGCTGCCTACCCAATTTGATGGGATTTCTTATGCCGAAATCGCACGCGAGAAAATAAGGCGAAGAACGGAACTTCAAAGTACCTACGAGACTGGAAAGCTGCCTTTGATGGGGAAAATGTTTTTTTTCTTTCGTGATATGGCTGGACGTTTTCCACGTTTGAAGAGACGTTTTAATGATTTGATCCCACCTTCAAGGCAGGCAATGGTGCTACATTTTTTCTTGGATGGTTCTTCTAAGAAAGTAAAAAACCGGTAACCGGCAACTGTAGGCTGTCAACCCCTATTCCATGACCTCAAAAATAAAAATCCTGGTCAACGCATTCCCCATGGTCAATGTCAACACCGGCATCGGCCGTTATTTGCGTTGTTTGTACCAGGCGTTGGAAGAACATCATGGCGACAAGCTGGAAATCGGATATTTCGATGGCAAAGGGGTCTCTGCGACCATGCCTTCGGGGCCTGAAAGCCTGACCCGATGGTCCGGACTGGTATCCCTTTTCTGGCGGCTCCCGGCTTATCCCGCTTTTCTTATCAGGCTCTGTTTCCATTTCAACCAAGAGCGAAATTTCAGAAGATATGTTAAGGATTATGATATTTATCATGAGGCCGGTTTCTTTCCTTTTTTGACGCCATCCCATGTAAAGATTGTATTTACGATTCACGATCTCTCGATTTTTCGTTTTCCCCAATATCATCCCCGTGAGCGAGTGCTTTATTGTCGACTCTTTCTTACCAGAAGGTGCAAAAATGTGTCGCAATTTTTGACGGTTTCCGACTTCAGCAAAGACGAGATGATGAAATTCCTCCATATACCGAACGAAAAAATACGTATTATCTATGAAGGATTTGATGTTCCCGCCTTTTATCCCAGATCTTTAAAAAATGTGAGTGGGTTTCTTCAGGAGTGGCGTTTGCCGGAAAAATATTTCCTTTTTGTAGGCAGTGGGGATCCACGGAAGAATATGGATATCATTCCCAAAGCGCTTGATCGGGCGGGCCTCGAGGCGCCGCTGGTGGTAGCGGGGTGGTCGGGTTGGGCAGGGAAGAGTATGCGGGAAAAGGTTTTGTTTCTTGGTTATGTAGAAGACGATGCGCTTGCATGCCTTTATTCCGGAGCCCTGGCCCTGATTTTCCCCAGCCGCTACGAGGGTTTCGGTCTTCCCATTCTGGAGGCCATGGCCTGTGGTTGTCCTGTGGTGACCACCCGGAAAGCCAGTATGCCCGAAGTGGCGGGAGACGCCGCTCTTTATATGAAGGACCCGGACGATGCGGAAGGCCTTGCCAGGATTCTGAAAGGACTGGCCGTAAACCCCCTGTACCGAAAGGAGTGGGTGGAGAAGGGGTTGTTGCAAGCCGGTCGATTTTCGTGGCGGAATACGGCTGATGCTACCTTCAAGGCCTTTGAGCAGACGTTTCGCGAGATAAAAATATGAGAATGAATGCAAACGAACGAAAAATACTCAGCACCACCTGTTTCGGTCATTTCATGAGCCATTTCAATATGCTGGTGTTTCAGCCCAAGGCTGTTTTGGGTAAATCGTTAACGGGTGAAGCGGGTTGAAGGGTTCCAGTATAGCTATACTTTATCTGTAAGAACGCCAGGGCTAGGACAAATAAGAAAAGCCTGGTCCTTTTGTCAGGGCGAAATAGTGGGATACTGTGGATAGGGCATATGTTCTGGATCTGCTTGGCTGATTGCTAAAGTTTAAAAGCCAGGAGCGTCTTTCTAACTATTTTTTACTTGTTTTCTTTCTGCGAGTTCATTATGGTTTTGAACCGGCTGTCAGCTTGGCTATCTGATTTAAGAAAGGAGGCTTTTTCATGCTAAAGATGCTTATTTTCAGGAAGCGGATGTGGTTCGGTTTGTGTGTGCTGTTCATGGGTTTGATGGTTGCGCCTGGATTGGTGGTCGCAGTCGATAAAGTGAATATCAACACGGCAGACAAGGAAGCGCTGAGCAGTTTACCTGGGGTTGGGCCTGTGATTGCTGATCGTATCATCGAATACAGAGAGAAAAATGAGCGCTTCAAAAATAAAAAGGAGATAACCAATATCAAAGGCATTGGCGAAAAGACTTTTCAAAAGATTAAGGATTTAATTGTGGTGGAATAGGTCTGTTTGAAGAGTTATCCTGAGTTTTGTAACGAAATCGTTCTTGTTTGCTGAGCTGGCGGCTGTTACTCTACCACCGATTTTCGTGTGGCGTTTAACCGAGTACATGCCTTTCATTTTCTTCAAAGCTGCGTCGTTCGTTAAAAAGTAATTCGCTTTGTGGTGACTGAGGGTTGTTATTGGGCCTGTGGGGAAACCTCGTTAGCGAGTCTTTCTTTGACCCACATCCTGACAAGTGTGGACATTCCAAGGCCCTTCCGGTTTGCAAGATCCTTAAGTTCATCAAGGGTTGGTTCATCCAGCCGCAATGTCAACACCCGTTTTTTTCGGAACACCAATTCCTCAGGTTTGGGCAGAAAGTCTTCTACGATCCTACCTGTATTCATGGGCTCATCGGTGTATTTTATTTTTTTGGTCATATATTTTTCTCCCTTTTCTCCAATACCCCGCCCCAATAATTCTGATGCTTCCATGTCTTTCAGTGAAGCGTACGGTCATGACGCCGCCTTTAACCTTGCCAAGACAAAAAAACCTATTTTCTTCCTCGCTGTGGGTTCAAATCCTCAATAATTACTCGACGGGGATCGAAAAAAGCATATTGCGCATCAAAAAAAGACACCCCATGCTTCTTCTCATTTTGATCGTTTTTCAAAAGATCCCACTCAAAGGTTGTTGCCATGTAGCGAATGTAATACAATCGGAAGGATTTGTCAAATAGCAAAGGACGGGGGTAAGGGGTTTACCCATTTCAGCCTTGGGCTGTTTTGGGTAACTATCAGAGACCAAATAACGACAATAAGGAAAGCCTGACCCCTAGATTACAAAGTCCAGATTAGAGCTTTTGCCAACAAAAAGGGCTTTCCATCAGTCCAGTTCATTGAGGAAAAGCTTTCCGGGAAAATCCCCTGGAAGAAACGAAAGATTAAGGATTTAATTGATAAGCTTCAACCTCATGATAAATTGATCCTTCCGGAATTGTCCCGGTTAGGCAGGTCGTCGCTTGAAATTATGGAAATGTTGGCGGTTCTGAAGGAAAAAGATGTCGCCGTTTATGATATCAAAAATCGGTGGGAACTGAATGGATCATTGCAGAGTGAAGTGATGGCGTTTTGTTTTTCCATCGCCGCCAGGATTGAACGGGATCTTCTGTTGCAGCGATGTCATGAAGGTCGGGAAGCAGCGAAGGCAAGAGGTGTGAAATTTGGTCGGCCGTCTGGACCAGGGAAGAGTAAGCTGGATAAGTATCAGCCTGAAATTGAGGCTCTGTTGAAAACGGGTTCCAAGCAGAATTACATCGCTCGGAGGTACAAAACGACGCCTGCGAATCTTTGCATTTGGTTGAAAAAAAAAGGGCTGAACGGAATCAAGCCGGAATATTAAATGGAACAGCTGGTCGGACTGCCTGAAGCCTAATTTCTATTTCCACATGATCAATTTGTTCTAGGCGGGTTAGGGCTTCTCATATCTTTCAAATTTTGAAAACCATCGCGATAGACCACTAAAATAATAATACTCACTGGGAGCTGTTGTTCTCGGTTCAATCTTTTTCCTCCGACCTATTGGCCCCCTCTTTTCCATCAAAATTCCAGCCAATCCAATTGTCTGATCACCCTCAAAAACGAGTCCTCATTTCCTTAAAATCAAATCTTTCTGGATAGAAAAAGACACATAAAGGGACACATAAAATAAAAAGGGGTTAAGCCAAATTGACCCAACCCCTTGTTATTATTGGCGGGGACGACGAGACTCGAACTCGCGACCTCCGGCGTGACAGGCCGGCGTTCTAACCAGAACTGAACTACGCCCCCATATCATTGAAACGACCCTTTTTAAGCAGTCGGTTGGTCCTTTTGGTATCACCCTATTAAAGGTGGTAGGCGGAACGGGATTTGAACCCGTGACCCCCGGCTTGTAAGGCCGATGCTCTCCCACTGAGCTACCCGCCTGAACCAAAGCTCAGCTGAATATTACTAGCAGTTTCGGTTGGTCCTGTCAAGAAAAAATCCGCCATCAATGGGCGGTAACAGTGGTTTCAACTTCTTTTTCGGGTTTGGTGAGATCACTGAAGCAAAAGGGTTGAACCTCCCCTTCCGGTGCAAACAATTCCTGCCCATCCTCCAGTATCAGGGCTTCTTTCAAAACCTCATCCACATGCTCTACAGGAATTAACTCCACTTTTCGCAATATCCTTTTAGGAATATCCGCAATGTCCTTTTTGTTCTCCATGGGGATCAGAACCCTCGTGACCCCTCCCCGGTGAGCAGCCAGGATCTTCTCTTTGAGCCCGCCGATGGGAAGTACCCTTCCCCGAAGCGTTATTTCTCCTGTCATGGCAATGCTGCAGCGGACAGGATATCGCGTTAACGCTGACACAATGGAAGTCGCCAGCGTAACGCCTGCTGACGGCCCGTCCTTGGGAATGGCGCCCTCGGGGACATGGACATGGATATCAATTTTTTCATAAAAATCATCCGGTAATTTAAGAGCCCTTGCTTTTGATCGGACATAACTCAAGGCAGCCTGAGCTGATTCCTGCATGACCTCACCCAGCTTGCCAGTGAGGGATAACTGTCCCTTTCCCGGCATGATCGTCACTTCCGTTTGCAGTAACTCTCCCCCCACATCCGTCCATGCCAGGCCCGTGGTAAGGCCAATAATGTCTTTTTCCTCTGTTCTACCATAACGGTATTTGGGTACGCCCAGGTATTTCTGAATGGATTGAACCTTGATGGTGATCCGGGTGCTTTCCCCGTTCAGCACAACCTCTTTGGCGACCTTTCGGCAAATGGATGAAATCTCGCGTTCAAGATTCCTAACACCCGCTTCGCTGGTATAGGTTTGGATGATCGTTAAAATAGCCTTGTCGGTAAAAGCGATGTTTTCCGGCTCAAGGCCGGTTTGTTCAACCTGTTTTTTGACCAGAAACTGTTTTGCGATATTTAATTTCTCAAGTTCCGTATAGCCGGCCAACCGGATAATCTCCATCCTGTCCTGCAGGGGTATGGGAATATTGTGCAGGTTATTGGCCGTGGTGATAAAGAAAACGTCCGAGAGATCATAGTCGAGGTCCAGGTAATGGTCATTAAAGGCCACATTCTGTTCCGGATCAAGCACTTCCAGTAGCGCAGAAGACGGATCACCCCTGAAATCAGTGCTCATCTTGTCCACTTCATCCAGGCAAAATACGGGATTGTTGGATTTTGCCTTTTTCAGAAACTGAATGATCTTTCCGGGCATGGCCCCGATATAGGTCCGCCTGTGGCCCCTGACTTCGGCCTCATCCCGAACCCCTCCGAGGGAAAGGCGCACGTAATTCCGACCCGTAGCCCGGGCCACCGATTTGGCCAGTGACGTTTTACCGACACCAGGGGGGCCCACCAAACAGAGGATGGGGCCTCTCATTTTTTTTGTGAGGCGCTGAACCGCCAGATATTCCAGAATTCGCTCTTTGGGTTTTTCCAGCCCGTAATGGTCTTCATTCAGGATGATCTCGGCTTCCGCGATGTCAAATTTCTTCCGGCTCTTGTCAAACCAGGGCAGGTCAATGATCCAATCAATATAATTCCGCACCACGGCAGCTTCTGCCGACATGGGGGACATCATCTTGAGTTTTTTGAATTCTTGCCTGATCCGCTGATGTGCCTCCTTAGAGACTCTTTTGCGTTTAATTTTCTTTTCCAGATCCGCCAGTTCTGCTTTGAAGTCGTCCTTTGTCCCCATTTCCTTTTGAATGGCGCGAATCTGCTCATTGAGATAATAGTCTTTCTGGGTCTTTTCCATCTGCTTCTTGACCCGCGTCCGCAGCCGTTGTTCGAGGCGAAGGATATCCACTTCATTTTCCAGCTCGCCATAGAGCCGTTCAAGCCGCTTGTTGGGATCCATGGTTTCCAGAATACCCTGCTTATCCGCAACTTTCATTGCCAGATGGCCGGCAATGGTATCGGCCAGACGTCCGGGGTCTTCGATGGCGGTCACAGCTGAAACAATTTCTTTGCCGATCTTCGTATTCAGTTTTGCATATTCTTCAAAGCTGGTATTGATACTGCGCATGAGGGCTTCCGTTTCCAGATCCGAAACAGAAAGCTCCTCACATTTGCTGATCTCAACCATGAAAAAGCCCTGCTTATCCATGAAATTATCTATCTTGCCGCGCTCCTTCCCTTCAATAAGGGCTTTGACGGTACCGTCAGGCAGCTTAAGCAACTGAAGAACCGCTCCCAACGTCCCAAAGGAATAGATATCCTTGGGTGTCGGGTCATCTACGCCAGCATCCGCCTGGGCCGACAAAAAAACCTCTTTTTCATGGGAAAGCGCATATTCGAGCGCCTTAATAGATTTTTTGCGCCCCACGAAAAGGGGCACAACCACGTTGGGAAAAACCACCACATCTCTCAAAGGGAGAAGGGGGTAATAAAATTTCTCGTCAACACCGATCTTATCTAGCATATCTTTCTTTATGGTATTTAGCATTTTTTATCCAAATTTTGCTTGGTTTTCATATAGCAACAAAGGCGGCTCACCCTTAGTGACAACCTCTTCATTGATGATGCATTCCCGAATTTCCGGAACCGATGGAATGTCGTACATAATTTCCAACATGAGTGATTCAAGAATTGCTCGCAAGCCCCTGGCCCCGGATTTTCTTTTGAGCGCTGCTTCAGCTACGGCGGTCAGGACTTCTTCCGTAAATTTCAGTTCCACGTCTTCCAGCTCAAACAGTTTTTTATACTGTTTGGTCAGAGCATTTTTAGGTTCCGTGAGAATACGGACAAGGGCATCCAGACTCAGTTCGTTCAAAGTGGTCACAATGGGGATACGGCCGATGAACTCAGGAATCAAACCAAACTTGATCAGGTCTTCCGGCTGAACGAGCGTCATGATTTTATTGATATCGACGTCGCCCTTCCCCTTGATATCCGCCTCAAACCCCATCAATTTGCTTCCGATGCGATTTCTGATGATCTTGTCCATGCCGTTAAAGGTTCCACCACAGATGAACAGAATATTGGTGGTGTCTACTTTGACAAAATCCTGCTGCGGGTGTTTCCTCCCGCCCTTGGGCGGTACATTTGCCAGGGTACCCTCGATTATTTTCAAAAGAGCCTGCTGTACCCCTTCACCGGAGACATCACGCGTGATGGACGGACTGTCCGACTTTCGAGCGATCTTGTCGATCTCATCAATATAAACAATGCCTTTACACGCCGACTCCACATCATAATCCGCCATCTGGACCAGGTTCAAAATGATATTTTCGACGTCTTCACCCACATAGCCGGCTTCCGTGAGGGTCGTGGCATCCGCAATGGTAAAGGGCACTTTCAGTATCCTGGCAAGGGTTTGGGCGAGGAGCGTCTTTCCTGAACCCGTAGGCCCGATGAGCAGGATATTGCTCTTTTCGATCTCAACCCCTTCCATATCCACTTTGGTGTTGATCCGCTTGTAGTGGTTGTGAACAGCTACGGAAAGGACCTTCTTTGCTTTGTCCTGTTCTATGACATACTCGTCCAGGGTTTCCTTGATCTCAACGGGCTTTAGAAGCTTTTGCCCGTCTTCTTCATCCTCCTGGTTGTATTCTTCCGCAATAATTTCGTTACAAAGCTGTATACATTCGTCACAAATATATACCGAAGGGCCTGCAATGAGCTTTTTCACCTCATCCTGGCTCTTTCCACAAAAAGAACACAGCAAGTCATCATTGGAAATATCGTTTTTGCCCATGACTTTCTTTCCTATTTTTCGTCGGTTAACGAATCTTTGATTTCTCTTTTATGAATAACCTTGTCAATAATGCCGTATTTTTTGGCTTGCTGGCTGTCCATAAAAAAATCACGCTCTGTATCTTTACGGATCCTCTTGATATCCGTCCCCGTATGGTCAGCAAGAATCCGATTGAGGGTGTCCCTGATTTTGAGTATTTCCCTGGCATGGATATCAATATCCGTAGCCTGCCCCTGAGCGCCCCCCAGCGGCTGGTGAATCATAATTCTGGAATGGGGGAGGGCATACCGTTTATCCTTTGCCCCGGCCGCTAGAAGCAAAGCCGCCATGCTGGAGGTCTGTCCCATGCAGATGGTGGCCACATCGGGTTTGATATACTGCATGGTGTCATAGATGGCCATTCCGGATGTCACGGAACCCCCGGGGGAGTTGATGTACATATGGATGTCTTTATCCGGGTCTTCAGATTCCAGAAAAAGCATCTGTGCAATGATGGTATTGGCCATTGGGTCGGCCACCTGATCCGTAATGAATATAATGCGGTCTTTGAGCAATCGGGAATAAATATCATAGGCTCTCTCACCGCGGCTTGATTGTTCAATCACCATTGGGATTAACATAATAGGTCTACTGAACCTCCGTTTCGTCGCTTTTGTCCGGCGTCAATGCTCCAGCCTCCACCTCTTTAACCTTGGCGTTTTCCACGAGGTAGTTCAAGGTTTTTTCTTCAAGCATCTGTTCTTTCAAAATGTCAACTTCCCCGCGTGCTTCGTAATATTTCTTGATGGTCTCAACGTCTTGCCCCATGCCCTGAGCCAGTTTTCCAAGCCCTTCTGTAAATTCGTCATCGCTGATGGTGATATCGTCCTGCTGAGCCACCTGATCCAGAATGAGCCGTTCCCTGACGCGACTCTCAGAAGGAGGCCTGAACTGTTGTTTCAACATTTCCGGCGAAATTCCCGCCTTTTGAAAACTGGATCCACTTCTCTCAAAGTTTGATTGAAGGGTTTTAATGGAAAATTCCGTTTCGGCGTCAACCAATACCTCAGGAACTTCAAACTCAGTCCCCTGGGATATTTTTTCAATCAGTCTCCGTTTCAAATCCTGTGCTACACGGTTTTCTTCCTGGGTAATAACATTCTTCTCAATTTCTTCCCTGAGCCCTTTTAAATCCTCAAAATCGGCACCAAGGTTTTTGGCAAACTCGTCATTCAACTCTGGAAGATTTCTCTCTTTGATGTCACCAATGGAAACCTCGAAACGAACGGTCTTTCCCTTAAGGTTAACATTGGCATAATCTTCCTCAAAATCGACGACAATCTCCGTCTTGTCATCCGTATTAAGTCCGATCAATGCCACATCAAATTTTTCATGAATATCCTTTTTCCCCACATTCAACATAAAATTGGCGTTTTTAACTTCCTCAAGGGGCTGGTCGTCTTCAAACCCCTGGTAATCAATGACAACAAAATCTCCTTCCTGGATGGGCCGGGCCTCTGTCAGGGACTCAAGTTTTCCATTACCTTCCCTGATTTGTTCAAGCCTTTTGTCGACTTCATCTTCGCCAATGGACACGATTTCTTTCTCAGCTTCCAGACCCAGATAGTCTTTCACCTCAAATTGAGGCCTTACTTCCATGGTTGCCGAGTAAGTGAATTTCTCGTCTAGTTTGACAGGTCCCTTCTCCAATTCGGGCTGACTCAAAGGGAACGCATCTGTTTTTTCCACCGCCTGCGGAAAAGACTCATTGACCAGTTCGCTGGCCACATCAGCCTCTACCTGACTTCCGAAGTAGGACTCCAGGATTTTCCTGGGAACCTTTCCGGGCCTGAATCCGGGAATTTTGGTTGTTTTGCGTATCTTCCCATAGGCACCGTTGAGTTTCTTGTTAACTTCCTTTGCATCAATCTCCACAGACAACTTCTTTTTGACCTGGCTGATGTCTTCCAAGCTGGCTTTCATGGTCATCCTCATCCTCTTTCACATGTTGACATTTCACACTATATTGTGGGCACCTACGTTACCCGCATCTGCTAAAACCTGGAAGTCCCACCACCGTGAGGTGAAAAACTAACAATGATTTTCTTGATTTCAAGGCACATTTAAAGTTCGTGCCTGATGCACACCATAATTTCCAAAGGTCTCATTCGGATATCGTTTCAATGCTGGTGCGAGAGAGGGGACTCGAACCCCTACAGGTTTTCCCCACTGGATCCTAAATCCAGCGCGTCTACCAGTTCCGCCACTCTCGCATTCCCAGTCATTTGCTGGAGACCTCTGCTATAATCCATAAATACACGGGATTGTCAAGGATTTAGGGTGGGTCGAACCGCTGATGGTACTCATCTGCAAAACGCTTGAGGATGCCCTGGTCCGCAAAACTGAAATACCGGTTATTCCCAATGATCAAGTGATCCAGAACCTGAATGCCCATCAGCATGGTCGCCCAGACCAGGTCTCTTGTCAGGCGTTGATCCTCGGGAGACGGGGCGGGGTCCCCCGAAGGGTGGTTATGGACAAACACAAGTCCCGCCGCCTTATGTTCCAGGGCCAGGGTCACGATCTCGCGAGGGTAAACTGCGCTGCCGGTCAAACTGCCTTCAAACATATCGCAATCGGTCATGACTTCATTTTTCCGGGTCAGGAAAAAAACCCTGAAGACCTCTCTTTTGAGATCCCGCATGGAATGAAAAAGATAATCGAACACCGCCTGAGATGATCCAAAGAAGGTTTTTCCGGAAATTCGATCTCGGAGATATCGTTTGGCTGTCTGATGAACTAACCCTAGGTAAAGGGCATTTTTCTGTCCGATGCCCTTGATCTCCATGAGCTTGTCCCTGGGCGCCGACAGAACGTCTGAAAGGGTGCCGAATGCTTTCATGGCATCCCGGGCGGCATTTTTCAGATCTCCCCTGGGCGTCCCCAGTGTCAGAAGGAACTCCACCACTTCTTCATCGGTAAACTGTTCGAGCCCCCCCGTTATAAACCGTTGGCGCAACCGTTCCCGATGCCCTTTGCCCCGTTTCTGCCAGTCTTCTTTTTCCACTCGTCACTCGTAACTTCTCACTTTTTACTTCTCACTAGCACTGCTTGCACCCTTTCTTTACTCCCTTTTTCTCTTCACCCTTGTCCCCGGCAAAATTCTTGAGGCCCTCTGCCAGTTCCTTCAGTTTATCATCCACCAGTTTACTGATGGAACCTTTGGGATAGGATCCGTCCGCTTTTCTTTTTCCGGCTTTCCTGCCGGTCAGGATTTCAATGCCCTGATCGATGGTCTTAACGGGATACACGTGAAATTGGCCTTTACTGACCGCCTCCACCACATCCTGCCTGAGCATGAGATCTTTCACATTGCTCTCGGGTATCATCACGCCCTGTGAATCCTTGGCGCCTTTCTTCCGGCAGCAGTCAAAAAACCCTTCAATTTTTTCATTGACCCCCCCGATGGCCTGGACCTGGCCGTTCTGATTCACCGAACCGGTCACGCCAATGGTCTGTTTAAGAGGCACCTCGGAAAGGCTGCTCAAAAGCGCGTAGATTTCCGTGGAAGACGCGCTGTCGCCGTCCACACCACCATAGGACTGTTCAAACGCAATGCTGGCACTCATGGTCAGGGGTTTGTCCTGGGCATATTTTTTCCTGAGATAGCCCCCCAGTATCAGCACCCCCTTGTTATGGGTACTGCCTGACAGGTCCGCTTCCCGTTCAATGTTGATGATGCCGGCGCGACCCATGGCAGTGGAACAGGTAATGCGGGAGGGTTTGCCGAACATGTAATCGCCCATGGCATAAACCGCCAGCCCGTTCACCTGGCCCACCACTTCGCCCTCAAGGTCAATCATGACCGTTCCGCGATCAATCATTTCTTGCAGACGTTCCTCCACCATACCGGATCTGAATTTTCGGGATTCAATCACCTTTTCCACATGGGTTGCGGAAACCGTTTCTTTCTTTTCCTCGCTTGCCACATAATTGGCTTCTCTCACCAGGTCGGTCAATTGTGGAAAGCTGGTGGTAATCTTTTCCTGGCGACCCGTCATGCGAACAGCCTGTTCCATCAGGAGCGCCACCGCCGTCCGGTCAAAGGGCTTCAGCTCCTCCTCCATGGTTTTCATCCTGATGAACCGTGAAATCTGTTGAATGCTCTCCTCTGTTTTGTCCATGGCGGTGTCAAAATCAGCTCTCACCTTGAACACCTTGCGCATATCAGGGTCATGATTGAGCAGCAGGTGATAGAGATAGGCGTCTCCAATAACCACAACCTTGATATCCAGATCGATGGCCTCAGGCTTCAGGCCGCTGGTGGTAAACAGGTAAAAGGGGTCATAGGTTTGAATTTCGAGCTTTTCGCTTTTGAGCGCCCGTTTGAGCGCCTGCCACACGCCCGGCTCCTGGATGGCATCCAGAAGATTAATGATCAGGTAGCCGCCCAGGGCCTTTAAGAGAGACCCGGCCTTGATTTTGCTGAAATCCGTTCGCCAGACGCCGGCCCGATCTACAATCCGTTCGATGCTACCGAAAATGTTGCGGTATGTGGGGTAGCTCTCAACAATAACGGGCGGCGCATTCTGGTCACTGTTGTCCACCAGCAGATTGACCTGATAAGGCTGAAAGCGATCCCCATCGGTAGTCAACGGGGCGGGCATACCCGGAATTTGAGGCTGTTGTTGCGGGTTGAAAATCTTCAGGTTGTCCGCCATATCTTCCAACATGTTTTGAAGATATGTCTTAATCCTTTTGTCCTTGTACTTTTCCATAAGCGGTTTTGCCAGGTCCACCGCATTGTCCATGAAGGTCTTCCGGTCCATCTCTTCGATTTTTTCCTGGACCTCCTTCTGCATGTCTCTCAGTTCAATGAAAATCTGTTCAACCCGTTCCTTGAGTTCACCGTACTTTTCCTTCATGGCCTCAAATTCATCTTTGGGAAAGCGGCCGTTTTCCACCATGCCCTCAACCTGATCAATGTGTGTCGGTTTATCGTCCACCAGGGGCATCACTTCAGGCCTTTTCATTTGACCCACCTGAACATCCACCACGGCAAACCCTTCCTCTTTCACTTTTTCACCCAGACTTTTGAAAAATCCTTTGCCCCTGGCCTCATAAGCCTCCATAAGTTCCTTTTTTGTATTGACATATTCCTGGCTTTCAAAGATCATGGGGATCTGTTTTTTTAGTAATTCCACAAAGTTATGGACATTTTTTTTAAAATCGGCACCCTCACCACCCAAAAGGCGAAGGAGTATGGGGGTCTCGGGATTTTTGAAATTGTTGATATAACAGAGGTCATCCGGAACCCGCTCTTTTTTGGATATCTCTTCAAGCATCTTCCTGACGGTGGACATCCGTCCGGTACCGGGCATACCGGTGACGAAAACATTGTAACCCTGACTGTCAATGCCCATCCCGAATTTGAAAGCCTCAACAGCCCGTTTTTGACCCACAATTTCATCCAGCGGTTCCAGATCATCGGTGCTTTTAAAGGGGAGTGTAGCGGGATCAAGTCTCCAGCGGAGTTTATCGACGGGTACTTCCTCATGAGAAGTTTTTCTGGGCATGGATCAATCTCCTATGTGATTTGATTTAAAATCGGGCGATCTCAATTCTAACACGGCGCTTTTTCTCCTGGTCCTGCCTGGGAATGTGAATATCCAAAACGTCCGAATTCAGAGTCGCTTTGATTTGTTCCGGAACAGCCTTGAAAGGGAGTGGGACAGTTCGTTGAAAAGACCTGAGTTTGCGGACCATTTGCCTGCAATAACCATCGTTCTCCACCGTTTCCTCCTTTTTGCGTCCCTTTATGGTCAATTGGTAATCTTTTACCGATATATCAAGATTTTTGGGATCGACGCCCGGAATCACCGCACGGATGATAAAGGCCTCTTCGGTCATAAAGGTCTCAACCGGCATATGCTGCGAGACCTTTTCCTGGAAGAGACCGACCCCGATTTCGGGCCATGATTCCCTGAAAAGACGATCCATATCGCGCTTCATCTTGTTCATTTCCTTGTCCATCCAAAGGATCAATTCACTCATGGCAGGATCTCCTAAATTTTAATCTGTTTATTCCCGAAAACCCCCGGGCACAGGCAAACCATCCAGGTAGACCTGACCCTGCGGGTCAAAAGCGAAACGTCCCCGGGCAATGAGCTCGACGGTGCGTGGAAATATTTTCCAGTCCCCCGCTTCTTTTAGTTGCTCCTGGTGGTGATCCACGACCTGCTCAAACCGCCCGCGGTCTCTCACTAAATCCTCCAGGGGTTCCGGAAGCGTTACGGGAAGCGGATCGGAAACCATGAGAAGGGGTCCCGTGTCCACGCCGTCATCCGTCCACAGGGTGGAGGATCGCAACACCTGTTCCCCGGCGGCGATAGCATCGTGAACAGCCTGGTCCCCCACGTATTTCCTGTTAGCGTGGGAATCCAGCAGAGAAAGGTCGGCTGGATGCACATTGACACATCTGCCAAGCGTCGTATAACTCATATAGCCGCCCAGGGCGATGACATCAATATGAAAGGCCTTCACCAGCGTCCCGGCCACCCGGTCATAGGCCTGTCTTGCCTCATGCCCCTCCTCGTTTGTGACCGTCCGTCTGATCGACCTTTGGACATGAAAAACCCTGATATCATAGCTGAAATATGGCAAGGCGTTTTCGAGGGCAATCTTTTCACCGGCAGAAGCGCCATCTGAGCGGTCGCTGAAAATAAAAACGGTCTCAAAGGGAGACCGGCCGTCCTGGGCCCGGAGGGCCTTTTCATGCGCCAGCAGCCGCATGATATTGGTGCCCGAGCCGGACATGAAGGCGGCCACCCGCATGGGTCTTTGATGTTCATCAGGGTCAAAAATGGGGGTCAGGGTCATGCAGGTTCCTCCCGGAGCAGTGCCGCAAAAGGCTTCATTTTGTAGGGGCTTCCCTGTTCAATGGCGGCAAGGACACTGCCGCCGCCCGTAAAATAATAGGTTTTCGGATCGTCAAGGCCGGCCATATAAATACCGGGGCAGAGATTCTTGAGTTCCTGGAGCGTGTCGCCCCCCGCATAAAGCTTCGAAGCAGAAGTGTTTTCGTTGATGAGGCGGTAAAGGGCCTTTGAACCTTCGAAAAACAACGGCATCATGCCCATCACCGCATTCAAAAAAATGGTTCGGGCTGACCCGATGACCTCCGTAACACGCGGGTCCCGAAACGATTTTTCATGGACATCCAGGATATATTGCAGGCTACTGCCCTCTTTTAATTGCGCGGTTTCAACCAGGCGATACCCATCCTCGGTCCGATCCCCGGTGCTGTCCGACTCCACCAACCAGGGCATTTCCAGAATTTTCCCATCGGCCCGATCCAGATCAACCAGTTCCTTTGCCAGCACCTTGTCCTCCTCTGAAACCCCGTTGATGGTGGCCCCGTACTTTGCCGAAAGAAAGGTATTGTACATGAGTCCGCCGAGGATCAAGTGATCCACTTTGTTGTAAAGGGCCTTGAGGGGGCCGATTTTGGTGTCGTATTTGGCGCCGGCCACCACCCCCACAAAGGGTCTCTCCGGTTCCAGAACACGATACAGATTGGCAATTTCCTTTTGAAGCAGGTTCCCTGCATAGGAAGGCAGGCGGGTGGCCACATCGTAGGTGGACACCGCCACGCTCCAGGATCCAAATGCGTCATTCACAAAAATATCTGCCATGGCAGCCAATTCAGCAGAAAGGGTATCTCTTTCGGGCCCTTTGCTCTGCTCTCCGGCAAACCAACGTGAATTGGGGAGATAAACCATATCGAACGCTCCCTTTCGAAGGGCCTCAAGGGTTGGTTTTATGGAATCATCAATGTGGGTAATCCCTTTCCGGGGATCAATGGGAAACTCCTGTGGGTGGATTTTAACGGGCAGTTTCTGTTCGAGATACCGCACAATGGGCAATACGGACTGGTCTTCCCGGCACGAAATCATGCCGGTTTTTTTGTCCCTGGGGCGGCCCACATGGCTCATGAGTATCGGCTTGCCCCCCGCCGCGGCAATGGCGTAAAGGGTCCCGATGGTGGCATCGATTCGGTACGGATCCTTGATGATACCCTTTTTCACCACGTTATGGTCTACCCGCAACAAAACCACCTTATCTTTAAGATCCGCCTGCTGGATCAATTTCAACCGGGGATCCAGCTTTCCTTTTTCCATTTGGCATCCTCCAGGAATTTGGTTATAAGGTCTTCAATCACAAAAGAATATATTCGGAATTCTTGCCGAATGGAACGGAAAAGTCAATAAGGATGATCATATGTTAGTGAGAAATATCAGTGATAAGGAAGTTCTGGACACCACCTACCTGGCCCATGGGGGCGCCATCGCACAGATGATTCTGGATCGCCGAAACCTGCAAGAAATCGGCTTTCTGGCCATCGCCAGGCTTGACCCCGGGAAGGAAATCGAGGCCCATGTGGACCCCATGGAGGAGATCTATTTCATCCTTCACGGTACGGGAGAAATGACGGTGGGAGATGATACCCGGTCGGTAAAACCGGGAGACGCCATCTGGATCCCCGTGGGGGACAGCCATGCCCTGTTGAACACGGGCGATGAGCAGTGTGTGGTTCTGGTGGTGGCCTCCCCTGCCTGGTAGCGGGTCGGCGCTTGTTGCGACCAAAGTCAATGCCATGGTATCGGTTGTAGGGGTACCCCTTGTGGGTACCCAAAACAAGGGGCAACCACAAGGGATTGCCCCTACGATAATGGGGAAACCGTGAAGGGTTACATCTTTTTTCCCTTGCCATGATAAAGGCTTTCTCTTATATTCACTTCCTTCAAACGAATGGGGTTTCCCTCCAACCGTTTGGATCAAGCGCCAAAAACCATGAAAGGACAAAAATAGATGGCATATGATGCAAGCAAAGACAAGGTGTTGGCTTCCTGGGAAAATGAAGAGACAGGGCTTCAGATTTCAATCAACCAGTATGGAGATGCCGATCCCAAACTGCAGATCGGCCCCAGGGCTTACACGCGAAAAGATGGGAAAAAGAGTTCCACCAAGGCCGGTCGGCTCACGGTTGATGACGTGTTGTGGCTTAGTGAAACACTTGAGGAAGTCGCTGATAAAATGAAAGAATTCTTTTTGGATGAGTGAGCAGGGGACAGTTGTCAGGGGGCAGTGGGCAGTGAGTCGTCAACAACTTCTTAGTCGTCACTTCCCAAGGTTTTGCTCCTGGATCTAGAATCACGATCCTGCCATATGAACACTGACCTGCTGAAAGGGAATGACCCAGCTGTGCTGGTTGCACACATCAACGCAAATTCTCTGCATGGCCCTTTCCAGCACCCAGTATTTTGATCCGGCTTTTCCATTGAACTCGGCCAGGATAGCCATGTCCAGTGAAGACGCGCCGGCCTCCTTGAATTCCACGCGGATACGTTCCACAAAGTCGCCATAGCCGGCTTTCTCGAGCTCCTCCGTGACAGCTTTCTGAATAATTTCCGGAATCTCATGGGTGGCAATACTCTGGTGCCGGTAATCCAGACCGAATATGCCCGTGAGTCGGTAGCCGTCGGACAGGTTTGTGGGCGACTGGGCCAGATATTCCGATGTAGCATAGTATTTCAAGGCACCCCCTTTTAATTTGAGGGTCACCATTTCGGGGGTTTGAGCCGCCACACTGCCGTAGGTTCCATCCGAGAGATGGACCCATTCACCGGTTCTGGAGGGGAACCAGGGTTCATTTTCGGTTATGGGCCGGGACCGTAATTCCATCAGGTCATTGATGCGCAATCTGACAAAACCGTTTTCAAGGGCTTTGTTTTCAAGTTTTGAATTCATGTTGATGGAGGCCACCTCGTAAGGGATCCCTTTATAAACCACCACCTCCCCTTCCCGAACGGCACCGAAGTTGAGCATGAGGGCCGCCTGGTTCCAGAACCGGGGAAGGGCTTGTTTCGAGGCCCAGGCGATCCCCATCACAAAGATAATGGCCAGGGAAAGGAGCAGCCAGTCCCCAAGAAAATAGAGGGTTCCCAACAACACAAAAGCGGAGATAAACACCGTGAAGACCCTGTAAAACAGGTCAAAAACCCGAACACCAAAAGATCTGCCCTTTTTATGAAATGGGCTCAGGCGAAAGATCAGTTTATGCAGGTAGTACAGACAGCTCCAGATGACAGCAAACGCCAGAAGCGCCAGAAACAGGTTTCTTCCTCTACTTTGAAAAAAGAATTCCAACAATTCCTGAAATGAGCGAGCAATGGATTTTTTCTCACCCATCGCCTTTTCCAGAGCCTTTTCAGAAACCACCATCCGCGCTCTGACTTCGTTTTCCTGGTTCTCCCAGGAACGCGTCAATTTCCCCAGTTTTTCAATGAGCTGTGGGTTGCTGGCCTGTGAAACCAATGAAATCAGTCGTTTCTGTGCACCCTGGGCCATACGAAGCTGAGAATCATATCGGGCGATTTCATTTCTCAGGGCTTCAATTTGCCTCGGACGTGAGGTCATTTTCTTGACCTGGCTCATGATCGGCGCCAGGAATTGGGTGAGTTCCCGATTCCAGTCCACGCCCGCTTCTTTTTCCTTCTGGAGGGCATCCAGCCCCATCCCCGCGCTCAACTGTTCAAAGCTGCCCTCTATGACCTGAAATTTAATCTGAAATTCATCCAGTCGGGCTTTCAGCTCTTTTTCTCTGCCGATCCCATTCGGGCCCTTCATGACTTCCCGGGTGGCTGAAATCATCCTTGACAGGTTGTTCATGGATTGAACCAGCGTTTCGAGGTTCTGGATGGTCGCTTGTGCATCCGTCTGGGCAGCAGAAGCCAATGAGAAAGTCCACGGCGCGGCCAAAACAAAAAAGAACAGGAAAAAGAATTGGATTTTTTTCATGGCATATCACCCGATTTCTGATGTTTTCTCGTTCCCACGCTCCCGCGTTGGAATTACCACCCTCGTTCCCATGCTCCAGCGCGGGAACGCATACCTATTTCCCGATAGTCACACTGTCCTGCGCCACCAGATCCCTGACGCCGGCCTTCAACAGTGCGGGGTTCAGGAAGATCTCCCCCTTTTTGGACCCCCTGGCATCCACAAACGTATCATCAAACGTCATGTGAGTTTTTTTCAAAACCTTGAAGCTGCTGTCCATCAGGATGAAATGATAACTCAGAACACCGTAAACACAGGCGCCCAGAATGATCAGGAAAAAGAGTTTTTTCATGTGAGTCTCCTTCCAAAAAAACTAATTCAGGACAGGCATCTGGAAAATCAGTTCCACGTTTCGGTCTTGGGCTGTTCCCGACCCGTCAAATGGTTCCTGAGCCGCCGACCGGTATGAGGCACGCGCATTTTTCCCCAGTTGCCCACTGGCCTGCTGGTTGAAAACAAAAGTTCGAATGGCGCCCGTGCCATTGCCCCGGTCATAAATCTCCAGGATACGTCCCTGCTGCGGATAATCGATCAGTGATGAAGTCTGTATCTGCCAGAACCCAGCCCCCGGCTTGCGTGGATTTTTAAAGGCCTGAATATGATGCTTGTGGTTGTGGCCGCATACCAGGGCGATCACCTGAGGATACGCCAGCATAAGATTCTTAAGTTCCTCGCCCCCTTCCTCAATGCGCCCGATGGGGTGATGGCTTACCACGACGGCAAGAAAACCGGGGTGCCCTTCAAGCTCCTTTTTGAGCCAGCGGAGCTGATCCTTTTCCACATGCCCCAGGGCTTTTCCTGCGGCCCGGCTTGTTTCCAGAACATAAAACCGTATCCCCGGCTGAATAAGCCGTCCATTCCCACCTGAAATGGGCGGTACGGCTGTGAAAGCGTAATAACCGCGAGCCTCGGGAGGGTTACCGCCGGATGCGGGGCTGAAATCGAACCCTTTTGCCTGGGAACCGAATGCCGTGCGGGACTGGGAGCGGTCTTTGATGGGGAAATGTTTTTGAATGAACTCCTGCTTGCTTAGAAAATCGAGATCCGTAAAGTTTTCCAGCATGGCCGGCGGAATATTTCCCATTCCCAGGCAGTCGTGGTTGCCCACCACCTGGAACCAGGGGCATTCCAGCTGATTCATTTCAGAGAGAAAGCCCACTAGCTCCGGAACCGTACCGATATCAATGGCGTCTCCCGTATTCACCACAAAATCGAGAGGCGGCCTGGCGGCATTCAGGGTTTTGACCATGGCGCGAAGATTGTCCACATCATACCGCTCCTGGATCTCTGGGCGGTCCAAACCTCCGAATCCGATCTCCTCTCCAAAGCTGTCCAGCATGGCCTCCAGCTTGGGATGACCGGTAAACGTGAACTGCTCGAGGGTAATGTGAACATCCGTCAGATGACCGAATTGCAAAAGCCGTTTCGGGGAACCCGTGGCGGAATCCATGCGGGGACGAGCACCCAGATTGTTTTTCATGGGGCAATTTTTGGGGGACGGGGGCGGCGAGGCCGACCCCTGGGCTGGCGCCTGTAGGAGACTTCCCGCCGAGAAACCCCTGCCGCCGCAGCCCAAGTTCCCCAGGTTGAAGGAACCCATGGCAGCCAAACCCAACCAAGCCAGAAACTGACGTCTTTTCAAGTCCATTAGATTCTCCCTTAAACCCAAAACAGATGGAAAAGATCTATCAAAAATGCTGAAAAAGGTCAAACACGTTCACGCCTACCGGTCTATTCCCTCTCATTCCATCGCTCCCACACCCTCCCTCGGTCCCACGCTCTTGTATAGGGGATTGGGGTCAGTCCTTGACAATGGACAAACAAGATAATAGAGCCTTCTTGAGAGAGTGTAAAGGAGAGGATATCTATGGCACGGCCTTTGTGGATTGAATCTAAAGGAACTTTTTACCATAGCATAGCTATTTTTTTGCAGCAACAATCTCCACCCGGCGGTTAAGCTGCTTGTTTTCCTTTGAGGTATTCGGTTTCAGGGGTATGCTTTCTCCATAACCCACAACCTTCAGTCGGTTCGGTGAAACACCGTGCTGATCAATTAAATACTGTTTGACAGCGTCTGCCCGATTCAGGCTGAGCCGGACGTTGTATTTCTCCTTTCCATCGGAATCCGTATGCCCGTTGATGGTGATGATCCTCTCGCGCAGGCGAGGATCGGACAGAGCCTTTCCCAATTCATTCAGTATCTTATAAGATCCCTTCCGAATATTGTAACTGTTGACGTCAAACTGAATCTTGAGGTTGACAAAACCGCCGGTCCTTTTTTCCGGGGCATTGACGGTTTTCCAGACTTCAACCCCTTTCTCCTTTTTCAACACCTTGATGGCCCGGGTTTTCTCTGTGGGCGCTTCTCCCGCCTTCAGGGATTTCCATTCACTTTCCGTTGTCTGCGAACCGGAACTGTCCCCTTTATCCGGCGAAAGAAGGCTTTCCGTAATACCGCCGGAAGTTGATTTAAAACCGTCATCCTTAATGGCCTTGGTTTTCTCCTCCGGTTTTCCGGGTGTGTTCAAAGGTTGCCAGCCGTCATCGTTTGAGGAAGTGTCATGCTTGCTTTTATCAAGCGCTAAAAGATTTTTGGAGATCACTCCCGTGGTTGTCTCAAAACCGTCATCTGCGGCTACGCAGATGCCTGTTAAAAGCAGAAATATGGCAGTTCCCAGCAGAGTCGGTTTCATGATAACGCCCTCCCTAATTTGGTTTTTCAAAACGGCTTTCGGCTAAATTGTTCAACTTGGTTTGTTATGATATGATCCTGTTTTTCGCTAATTCCCGCTTCATTGTCAAGCCTATTAAATAGTCAAGTAACTCAATCGTCCAGATGACAAACTGCTTCTTTGCTGTCTTCAGGGTATTACCCGGATTCGGACTAAATGCACGTAAGGGCTTTTTTGTACAAGTCCACAGTGCGTAAGTTGGTAAAGAATATGGGAAGGTATGACGCTAAGGATACCTATCGGGTGAAAAATGTCGGGCCAAAGGGCCAAATCTTCAGCGTTTGAATAAAGCACCCTCCGCCCCCGCCTCCTGAATCCGTACTCCCGGAAACAGGGATATCGGTTTCTACTTTAACTGTCGAGTCTTGAAGGTACTGGGTGTAAGGGAAAAACAGGAATTTGTGGTCCTCATATTCTTTGCCGCAGCAGAGGTCCAAGGGGTGGTTGAACATGGAGAACTGCACTTTATATGCAATTGTATTCAAGCCATCCCAGTCCAACCACAGCGTAGATTCACAGTTATATATCTGCGTATAGCTCTTGCCGTCCGGACCTCCCTGATAATAGCCCAACGGCGTAACGGTATAGCCGACCTGCTCGTAAACATACTCCACCAGGCCGACGCAGGTGAAATCCCCCGAATCAGGTCCGGTCTGTTTGTGAAAAAGGATATCGTATCCCTTCCCCACCTGCTCCTTGGCAATCAACACGATCTGATCTTTTCTTTCTTGACTCCACTCGGAGGGATCATCGTAGTTCACCGGCAATTTTGCACCCAAGTAGGTTACCCCCTTCTTTAAATCTTCCTGGGATATGAAGTTGGCAGAGTCTGTTTCCACGACCCCCTCAAGCACTGCGTGTATGATTCGAAGGTCCCCGATATAGAGGCCAGCGTGACCGGATTTCAGTTCTCCAAAGACCGCTTGAAGCACAGAGCAGGGCAACTTCAACTCATCAGCCTGGCCGTATATCTCGGAATTGTCGCTCGTGTGGTAAAGCATCGCCCCCTTTTCAAGGGCCATGCATGCTGTGGTCCATAAGATCACTGAAAAGACCAACGACATGAATACGAACTTTTTCATTGGAGTATCCCTTTCACCGTCTCACTGACAACTGGAGACGAGTCGTTCAAAGCAGCGTTAAGAGCTGAACGGGCATCAGGACTCAAAGATGGAAGTTGCTTCAACATCAAAGCGGCATTCCAGCGCACAATCGGCTTGGGATCCGAGAGCAAGGAATGAACGAGCGCCTTTTCGGCGGCCATGCTCTTTGTGTTCCCCAGGGCACGAACTGCTTCAGCACGGACGATGGTGTCTTTCTCATTGCGGAGGTGTGAACCAAGCAGTTGCACGGATTCCCCGCCCCCCAATCGGCCGAGCGCCTGGCAGGCTTTGAATCTAATCATGGGATTCGGGTCCGACAAGGCCTTTGACAAGAGGGCGAGCGATTCAGCGGCGCCCATCCGACCGAAACAAAGAAGAATCGTATACCTCAGATTCTTGCCTGCCCCCTCTTCCCTGTAAACCGTCTCAAAGGTCGATATGACCCGTGATTCGGCCTCTCCCAAATCGGCCAAGGCCCTTGCTGCGTTAGACCGGAGGCCTTCCGATTCTGTCTTGTCGGTCAATATGTTCAGCAACGGCTCGACTGCCCGCACATCCCCGGAAGCTCCGAGATGGTAAATTGCAACGGTACGTTGTCGCAGGCTCCTGTCCTGGTCGATTGCAATCAGGGAGTTTTTTTCAAGTCCGGAATCAGCGGTCGCAACGGCCGATACCGCAAAAAGGATAAAACACGCAATCCCTACCGAGAGTCGTATGTGTAATACTCGCATTGAACTTCTCCCCTGTCATGTAAATCTCAAGAAAAACAGCGTTATTTCCGCCTGTGTCAAGAAAAAGGTCAAGTGCACTTTTCCTTGACACCCAATTACCACTTTGGTACGGTTTCCCCAGTGCGAAATAAGAAAAAAACTCTTTGAAAACAAGACCTGCACGCCATCTATAACGATCCTTAAATTCATCCGTTTGTTTATATGACTCCTTAGAAGTATTAAAATGCAGAGTAAAATACAAGAAAAAACGACCTTAATTTTTCGCTATTTCAATTATTTAAATTGCAGTTGCTTCTTACGAAACCATCAGGAGTGGATATAATCTTGACAATATGTGGCTAATATGATACGGGCCTTAGGGAAGGATCCTCCATCCAGGCACGTTGGGAGACGCCTTCTTCCTTTGGTTTTCTTCTGGAAGGATTCTCAGCTGCCGGTGTTTATTTGATGCATACGATAATATTTCGAAGAAATGAGAGGGCAGGAAAATGAGAGCAACTAACAGATTGGGCAGGGTTTCAATAAACTTCATCCTTTTGGGACTAATCGCATTCTGGGGACTGTTTGTTGCTCCAAAAGTTTCAGCCCGAACCTACGATTTTGACGAAGGGCTTGAGGAGATTACAAAGGGGCTTGCTTCAGAAAACAGGGGGATCTTAAAAAATAAGAAGATCGCCGTTTTCGGAATAATTGAAAGCAAGTCGGGAAAAAAGTGGGAGATATCTTCGCATATTGAAGACGGGATTGTGGACGCGCTCGTAAAGAATGGATACAGAGTTATTGAGAGGAGAAGAATTCAGGATGTCATCCAGAAGGAGATTAAGAAATCTACAGATCTGTGGTTTGACCAGACCCGGATTGCCCAATTTGGAAAGCTTATCGGGGCGGACTTTGTTGTGACGGGCAGATACGTTTTGTGGGGAGGGGGCGTGCTTAAGATCAGCATACGGGCAATCAACGTTGCTGACGGAGAGATTGTGGCAGCAAACAAAGGGGGGGTTCACACAGACCGAATAGCAAATTTGCTGAAACCGATAGTGGAGAATAAACGGGTGGAAACTGCTAAAGTAAGCCCCAAAAAGCCGGTGAAAGCAGCTAAAGTAAGCCCTGAGAAGCCGGTGAAGGTAAGGAAAATCAGTGAACTCACCCACGAAAGCGGAAAACTGGGAGAATATAAAGCGCTGATCATCGGAATTAATGATTATGAAGGTCCGAAGATTCCTGATCTTGAAACGGCCGTAAACGATGCGACAAGCATGGCCAAGGTCCTCAAAGAGAAATACGGATTCAAGGTGAAGCTTCTTCTGGACCGTGAAGCGACAAAGGGGGCCATATACAGGGAATTGCGGAATCTGACGGTATCGACAAAGGCAAATGACAGTGTATTGATCTATTTTGCGGGGCATGGAGATCTTGATCGAACCTATGACGGCGGCTGGTGGATTCCGGCAGATGCTACAGGCGGAAATCCTTTGACGTATCTTGACAACGTTCAGGTTCAAAAAGCGATGCGGAGCATGAAGGCCCGACATGTCATACTGGTTTCAGATTCCTGTTATTCGGGCACACTTTTCGGAAAGGCCCGGAGTCTGCCTGCTGTAATCGACGATAAATACTACCTGAGTCTGTATAACGAAAAAAGCAGGTGGGGTATGACTTCCGGCAACAAAACACCGGTGTCTGACCAAGGCACTGACAAGCACAGTTTGTTTGCCTACCAACTAATCAAGGAATTGGACAGAAATGATAAGCCTTTTCTGAGTGCCCATGAGCTCTACGCTCGAATAGCCCCTGTTATTGCAAATAACTCGGAGCAAACACCACTTTGTCGCCCTATCGTTAATACCGGGGATCGCGGTGGGGAATTTGTTTTTGTGGCATCCGTGAAAAAAGGACTGCCTACTCCCAAAGTTCACCGGAGCACCCCCAGCAAGGAAGAGGACATGCTCTTTTGGAATTCCGTTCGAAACAGCAATGACCCTGCACTTTTTAGTGCGTATCTAAAGACATTTCCGGACGGAATTTTTGTCCTTATTGCCAAACAAAAGATTGAGGCCTTTAAACAAAAAAAGAGGGCCGTCTCTACTCCACCTGTGGTTTTGAAGCCCAAGTTATTTGTGGAAGTCGAACCGAAAGATGCAAAAGTAAGGGTTCTCAATATAGGGCTGAAGTTTCGTCAGGGGATGGCGCTTGATCCCGGCCGGTACCACACGGAGGTTTCCAGAAATGGCTATAAGACTGAGAAGATGTGGGTAAAGCTGGAACCGGCAAGGGATGCTACCTTGCGTTTCAGTCTTGAGCGGAAATCCGTACCGCAAACAAATGCGTCAGTTAAACAAAAAAAGGGAACAGCCTCTGTTTCACCGGTCGATATAAAATCAAAGTTATTTGTGGAAGTCGAACCGAAAGATGCAAAAGTAAGGGTTCTCAATATAGGGCTGAAGTTTCGTCAGGGGATGGCGCTTGATCCCGGCCGGTACCACACGGAGGTTTCCAGAAATGGCTATAAGACTGAGAAGATGTGGGTAAAGCTGGAACCGGCAAGGGATGCTACCTTGCGTTTCAGTCTTGAGCGGAAATCCGTACCCCAAACAAAAGCGACAAAGGTTCACCAGAGTACCCTTAACAAGGACATGCTCTTTTGGAATTCCGTTCAAAACAGCAATGACCCTGCACTTTTTAATGCGTATCTAAAGACATTTCCAAATGGGATTTTTGTCCTTATTGCCAAACAAAAGATTGAGGCTCTTAAACAAAAAAAGGGGGACTTCTCTACTCCACCTGCGGTTTTGAAGTCCAAGTTATTTGTGGAAGTCGAACCGAGAGATGCAAGAGTAAGAATTCTCAATATAGGGCTGAAGTTTCACCAGGGGATGGTGCTTGATCCCGGCCGGTACCACACGGAGGTTTCCAGCAATGGCTATAGGACTCAGAAGATGTGGGTAAAGCTGGAACCGGGGAGCAATACTACATTGCGTTTCAGTCTTGAGCGGAAATCCGTGCCTCAAGTAGGAACTTCTATCAAACCAAGGCCGAAACATTCAACTCCCGTCAAGCCTTCATCCGATGAATATCAACGCGATAATCTTCATGAAGATGCTGAACCGGATGCAGGCGAAATTGATGCAGGGGCATAAAGAATTAAGGAGAAAAATGGACAAAAGAAGAAAAATCCATCTTTTTTCAGCGGCTGCATGGCTGGTTTTTCTGTCTATGGTTACCATGAGTTGGGCCAGTGAAACCACCAGCATTGGAGAAGGGAGAACCCGTCAGGAAGCCATTAACAATGGTATTCGGGTGGCTGTGGAGCAGGCTTTGGGGACAATGGCCAAATCCGACTCCCGGGTGAACAATGGAAAACCGGTATGGGATCACATCGCTTCGGCCGGCGCCGGATTTGTTAAAAACTACAATGTTCTGTTGGAAGGAAAGGACCCTATTAGGGACGTCTATAAAGTTAAACTGACCGTTAATGTGGACGATTACAAAATAAAGGGTGCGGTGGATGATTTTTTAAACGACCCCTTGCAGCTGCAGACCTTTCAGCAAACCAAATTTGATGAGCGAAAAGTCGTTGTGGTCTATGTAGGGCCGAGGTTTCACCAGGGGATGGCACTTGATCCGGGCAGGTGGTACCACGCGGAGGTTTCCGGCGATGGCTATAAGTCTCAGAAGATGTGGGTAAAGCTGGAACCGGGGGGGGATGCTACCTTGCGTTTCAGTCTTGAGCGGAAATCCGTGCCTCAAGTAGAAACTTCTACCAAACAAACGACGAAACATTCAACTCCCGTCACACCTTCGTCTGATGAATATCAACGCGATAATCGTCATAAAGATACTCACCCCCCCGTTCAAGGGCGGCATAAAAATAACCAGAATATTGGTGACCCGGATACAGACGAAGTTGATGCAGGGGCATAAAGAAGGCGATTTAAAGAGCCCCCATTTCCACACGTCTGAAGGGTGGGGTCAAAAGATCTGGAGTCTAATAATTAACAAGGGCTGACCCCGGCCCCTACTAGAAATGTTCTTCAAACAGACTTCCGAATTTTTTCCTCAGCCAATAGAAGGTTTTTGAAGGCTTGTGAAACTCATCGGCTTCCGCGCTGGAAATTTGTTTGCTGAAAACCAGGTCATTGCCATAAAAGATATGAGCCAACCGTTCGGATAACGGTCTGCTCTCGTAGATTATTGCTGTTTCACTATTGAGTTTTTCGCTCCGAGGACCCAGGTTATGAGAACCAACCAATGACACCACACGGTCAAAAACGGCGTATTTGGCGTGAAAGGTCCCCTGTTTACGGTTCTTTTCCCCAGCCCTGCGTCCCTGCCACTCCCAGATCTGAACCCCGGAGTCTTCACATGGGCAATTTTTGACAGGGGGCTCCAAGTTGACGTCCATGAGTTGTTTGTAATAGCCTCGACCCACAATTGTGATGTCAGGAAGATCATTTGTATCCGAGCTGTTGGTAAGGATAACCACTTTAACGCATCTTCTTGCCGCATCTTTAACCGCGTCTATAAACTCGGCGGTGGGAACAAAGTAGGCATTGCCAATGAGAACCTCTTGTCTGGCATCACGAATCAGTTTCAAATAGGCCTGTGAAATGTAGGACTCTTCAAACCGTGGCCTATTTTGAAAAAAACGGCTGCGTGCGTATTCAAATTTCAGCTTAACCGGCAGCTCTGCCATATGCGCCACGCGTTGCCTCAGCCGAGGTTCAGTTTTATAGTCCAGCTCAACCTTTCCAAACTTGTCAAGGAATTCTCTTTTCGCATCCCATTTTTCAAGCCTTTCAAGCATTCCCCTTGTCGCTTCCCAGTATCGATCGGTGTTGGCTATTCCCCGGCTCTCTTTTATCTTCTGAAAGTACTCATAGTTGCGATCAAATGCCGTCACCATGTCCTTGACGACGGCTCCTTTCACGATAACGTCCTGGTCGCGCCAGTATTGAGTGGGATTTGAAGGATCAACCCTGAAATACTCATTCCCGATGTTCAAACCGCCCACAATAGCAACCCCATGGTCGGTTTCCCCGTCTATGATCCACATCTTTTCATGAAATCGCTTATTCAAATCAATAGAGCCATCCAGAGGATCATTTTTGTCAACTGAAATCTCATTGACCCATTCAAGACCCGGAATTTCATAACCCTCCACGTTAATTCCATGCTGCTGCAAATCGAAATACATCCGTTTGGTTTGCATATCCAGATTGCTAAAGGCATCCACAATAACCATCACATCCAACCCCTGGGCCCTCTTATACTTCATTATTTCAGAAATATAGAGGCCGGATTCATCCCCCTTGAAAGTTAAGGCTTGAATCCGAATGGATGTATCGGCCCTCATCAATGATTTGATTCTCTCGGAGAACGACGCATCGCCGTTAGATAAAACGGCAATGCGGTTTTTTTCGAAAGATCGAACTTCAAACAGTCCGTTTCGGCCAATGATTGACAAAGGGCTTCCTTCAAATTCCTTTGCCGGCCCAAATACAGACCAATTCACTAACTCTCCGCTCGGCCCATTATTTTTTTTGTTTTTGATTGTGGCAATCTTAGAATCCCCATAGACAGTCACACCAGGCAACGGGGCTTTTTTTTGAAAACAACCGGCCAGACCTGCAGCAAAAATGATGGTAAGCACTATTGAAAATACTCGCTTCATGCACCTTCTCCCAAAGGGACAAAAAACCCGCCATTTCAAAGAAGATCATACGGAGGTGGCGATTGTAGGTCAAGGTAATAATAGGGCTGCCCCCGGGTCACTTGCCGGTCCATTTTCATGATATTACCCATACTGAGGGGGGGCTAAGATTTTTCCTTGATATTCCCATGCGGATAACATAAAATCACCATCAAAAAAGAGATCGAATGCCCTGGAACAGGTCCATAAAGTCTAATAAACTATTTTTTCTATTCGAAGGCAAGGGATTCTCTCATGACATACGTCAATTTGACCAAAAGAGTCAGAGAAACGGGGAATTGCCAGGGAAAATTTCCGGGGCTTAACAAACCCAGATCCGATTTTCCAATCCCATCTGGAATGCCTCCTCCAAAGCTTCTAAAAGCGGTATCCTCTTTAAGATCGATTCTGATCACCAAAACAAAGTATTATGAAACACCCCGTAATCTGGATGAAAAGTCAAAAAATGTTTCTTAATTAACCCAATTTTGAACGATAAAGGAGAAAAAAATGGAAAAAAGAGGCAAAACCAAGCTTTTCATAGCGGTTGCATGGCTGGTTTTTCTGTCGATGGCCACCATGAGCTGGGCCATTGAAACCACCAGCGTTGGTGAAGGGAGAACCCGTCAGGAAGCCATTAACAACGGAATCCGGGTTGCTGTGGAGCAGGCTCTGGGAACCCTGGTCAAATCCGACACCCAGGTAACCAATGGAAAATTGATCTGGGACCGGATCGCTTCGGCCAGCGCCGGATACGTCAAAAACTACAATGTTCTGGCGGAAGGAAAAGACCCTGTCACGGACGTCTATAAAGTGAAATTGGCCGTCACCGTGGATGACTACAAATTGAAAGGCGCCGTAGATGATTTCTTAAATGATCCCAAACAACAGCAGATCTTTCAGCAAACCAAATTTGATGAACGAAAAGTTGTTGTGGTTTATTTACCCCAGTCCGGTTTTGATCTGCCTTACAATTCCAAAGGGGTTCAAACCATCATGGGGCTCGTTCAGGACAAACTGGCGGCGTATGGCTTCAGGGTGTTTCTGCCGGAACAGATCAGACGGATTAAAGGCAAAAGCGCTGAGATGGTGGCGGACGAGGCGACCGCCATAGAAATCGGCCGGCAGGAAACCGGCGACTGCGTCGTGATCGTCAGCCTGGACGGTGCCAGAAGACCCACTAACGATGGGTTTTTTCTCCTGATGTGCACATTGAATCTGCGAGCCTTTGATACCACAACAGGGGCGCTGTTCGCCAATGTGCAAGACAGGGACAAAACCATCAGCCGTGGGGGGGATTACGCCATACAGGACGGCATATCGCGGGCGGCCATTAAAATAGGGCCACGGGCCGTAGCGAATCTGGTCAAGAAAATCGTCAAACGGTTCAGCGGTCCGAAATACGTCACCCTTATTTTCAAAAACATCTCCAGGAAAAATCAGAACAAAATGGAGGACATTCTGGAAGAGCTCGGCTGGAGATCTCGCGTTGCTCGACAAACGGGAAATTATATTGAGTTTGAGATAATCGGTGAAGCGGACCCCACGTCCGTCAGAAAAATCGTGCGCAGAGAGATCCAGAAAACCCGTCTTCCACTTAAATCCGGTGAAAAAGTAGGTTACAGAGTCACATTTAACGGGGAAGCAACCGGGGGATACTAGAATGAAGCGTTGCCTGCTCACGTTAACGTTATTCGTTTCCTCTCTGCTTCTGTTGTCCTGTGGTTCCACAGGGCCTTCCCAAACGGGGGCCCTCGTTAAGGTGTATCGGCCCAATGTGGAGACCGCATCCCTGGCCTGCTCCACGCCTCAAAGCAAAGGCATATCCTTTATGTATGTGGGCCCGGAAACCATTTCGGGACAGGCCGGTGCGAAAGAAAAAAAATTGATTACCCAGTTCGCCCGTTCAGTGCTGAGTGAGACCCGGGTTATCAACCCGATCGGAATCCCCCCCATGGAAGGGGAATATCCGAATCTTTCCATTGATGTACTCGAATTGTCCGTGACCGATCAGAAAAATAAAAACCGCATCACCCGAAAAGGCGTTTTTGAAGCCAACATCAACATTCGGCAGATGGGTCTCATCGATTGCGCAACCACGGAACCCATTTCAATCGGAAAGCAATATGAAGCCCCATCCTACAAACCGGAAACCCTGCTCTCCCCTCGAAAATTAAAGGGAAAAATGATCAAGGAGGCGGTGCGCCGGGCGGTCAGACAATTTGTGCCGGTAAAGCGCACCGTGCTGCGCCCCGTGAAGACCGGGGGGGATGAACTGGTGGAAAAATCGGGACAAATGATTGACGGCGGCAACTGCCGCGGGGCTTATGAGGCCATTAAGCCCGTTGTGAAAAGCCCTGACTGCAAAGATGCCGATCTGCTTTACAACGCCGGTGTTGCAGTTGAATGTATGGCTTGGAAAAGGGCAATCAAACAGGAAACCCAGGCCCGTTATCTTCAGGAGGCGGAGAAGTACTACCGAAGAGCTGCAAGTCTTGCGCCGGGCGATGGCGATATGCAGAGGGCCAGCCGGGAGGTTTCATACGAGGTGGAAGCATTCTTCGTTTCCGGCAGTGCTCAGGGTGACACACGCCAGGAAAGGGACCGCTATAAAGCGCCCACCGGTTACTGAGCCGGTCTATCATATAAGGTGAACGGCATAAAGGTGAATGGTAATGCAAAAGATGGTTTGGCTGTTCATGGCGCTGTTTGTTTTGTCAGGGTGCATGAAGGCCATTGAAAGTGTTACCGGCATTGAAATCACCAAAAACACCAATCCGGTTATGGAACTTGAGATGGACCTGGTATTTCTGGACGAATTGGCTGCCCTGACCAAGCTGAATCAGATTATCCTTGAGCGGGTCCCCATCTCGCTAGATGACCCCTGGCCTTCCGTTTTAAACGACTATTCCGCAACGCCCCGCGAAGGGGAGGAGGAGCGGTATGAGGCATACAAAGATTGTTTAACGAAACTTTTGAAAAAGGACTTTGCTTTTTACAGCATCTACAGCCCATCCATGTACTTTAATGTTTTAAGCGGCAACAGTACCGGCGTTCAGGCCTTGCTGGCCCGGGTCCTGATTGCTGCCCGCAACAAACTGATTATGGACGGTGCTGAGGAAATGGGCCGAAAGTATGAACATGGCAAATGGGTGATCAGTTATTACCCCTTCGGCTGCAAATGCCCTTTCTACAGCCAGAGATTTGAGCACCTTGTGCCCGGATCCGGTGAATGCCGGGAGTTCAGGGAGCGAAATGATTGCCCGTTCTTCAGTCGGCCAACAGAAGAGATGCTCTATGAATACCTGCTTGACAAGGGTGGATTGGATGCATGGGAGGACCTGAAAATCTCTCCGGACTGCCTCCGTATTGTGAAAGGTGAAATCTTAGGTCCCTTCAAAACGGTTTTTTACGCCCTTTTTCCCGACCACATCCGCGATGAGGCGGCGAGGGTGGATGCGGATCTGGAGGCGACGGAAACGGAACTCAAAAGCATCCAGACAAGACTTGAGGAAAAAAACCTCTCTTCCGACGAGGAGAACCGGCTTGAAAAAGAAGAAGAGGCACTGGAAACCGCCGTGGATGAACTCATTGCTGTTCAAAAGAAGTTATATGAAACCGCCATCTCCACTCTGGAACCAACGCCTGAAAAGATCATCATAGCCAAGAAACTGCTGGAGGTTACCCGGTTCATCAGCCAAGGCTTCGATGAAATTTCAACGGCCATGTTTGCCTTGACCGTCAAAATGGCCGACGACATGATCGTTTTTGCACAGATGGGATCCGTGCAGATTAACAGCGACAGCGTCTCCCTGGCCAACCAGGGGGTCGCGTCACAACCCATGCCACCGGAACGGGCCAGACTCATGAACAAACGGCTGGCAAATCTGCCCGTCAACTACGCTTCGATTCTGGGCTATGCCATGAGCCAGAAGTCTCTGGTGAGCGAATACAGCGACTATCTCGAAGCGGTGGCCGCAATGGAGGAAAAACTGAAAAATCAACAAGCGTGATCTTTTGACAATTTTTTTAATGAGGGAGGTAGAGCAATGCGTAGATATTTTTTGCTGATGTTTTTCTTGAGTTTTGTCTGGCTGGTGAGTGGTTGCGCCACCAAGAAACTGGCCCCCATCTCGGATGAAGACAACCCGGCACACCATTACCTCATGGGGATGGAAATGATTGACAAAGGGGATGTGAATGGGGCCGATGCCCGCTTTCAACGGGCCCTGAAACTGGAACCGGATTACCCCCCCGCCCTGGCGGGTCGAGCGCTTGCGGCCGCCTGCCGTACCAAAGCCGAAAGCGACGGGGAACACAAGTCGGTGGAACTCAAACGGGCGTTGGATCTTTTGGATGATGCCCAAGATGAAGCTGAAGGAGATTCTCAGGAATTTATTGCTGAAGTCACCGGTATTCGCGTTTACACCCGCGCAAGACCCAAAAAATGGATCGGTGAAGCCGAAGACTGCTACGAAGACAGCATGGACTTAGATGAAGTGAAGGTGGCGGAACTGCCCTACTACCGAAGCAAAGAGGCTGCCCCTTACTTTATGGGAAAAGCCTATTTCGCAGACTATCAGTTCCGAAAGTCGGAGGATATGCTCTCAAAAGTCATGTCCGCTCCGCCGGGGCGCTGGCACGAGCCTGCTGAAATACTGTTCAGGAGGGTACACAAAATCGTGCGGGCATCCTCCGGTTATACCCTTACCAATGTGGCCAAGCGCATCGCCGTAAAAGACCAGGTTTCAAGAGCGGATGTGGCGGCCCTGCTGGTGGATGAGATTCATCTGGATCGTTTTCTGGCCGGCCGGATTGCAGCGCCTCAGAAAAAGGATCCTGCTGCTTTCGTTCCGGCGGATATACGGGACAATCTTTTCAAACCTGAGATTCTCATCGTCGTTAAATGGGGACTGCGAGGACTTGAGCCCATGTATGACAGCACCTCCAGAGCGTACCTCTTCTATCCCACCAAACCCATCACCAGAAAACAACTGGCCTTTGTGCTGGAAGATATACTGATCAAAATCACTGGGGATAAATCACTGGCCAGCAGGTATTATGGTCAGACAAACTCACCCTACCCTGATGTTTCACCCACATCGTCCTATTACAACGCGGTTACCAATTCGGTCACCCGGGGCCTCATGGCGCCCGATCTCTCAGGGGCTTTCAGGCCCGATGAAAACACGGACGGCGCGGAGTTGCTTCAGTCGGTCATGCGGTTAAGAAATGTAATGAACATACACTAGGAAAGGAGATTTACCATGAAAAAATTATTGGGTTCCATATTGGCGCTTTTGGCAATGTTCGCTTTCATACCGGGTGTGTGGGCTGAATGGAAGAGCATAACCGATCCCGTGCAGATTTTTGAAGAAGGCTACATCCAGGTCGTCGGCGTATCCGAGGGAGGGCAGAGCCGTTTCAAAGCCGTGAGGGCCGCCACCGTGCTCGCCCAGCGTGATCTGCTGGAAATCATGGAAGGGCTTCGCCTCTCCGGCCAAACCACCGTAAGGGACGGCATGTTGCAGTCGGACGATATCCGCACCAGCATCAGCGGCTTTCTGCGGGGCGCCATCAAATGCGGCGAAAAGTACCACAATGACCAACGGTATGCCGAAGTTTGCATGAAACTTCACATTCGCGGAAAAGGCGGGTTGTATGATGTGATTCTGCCGTTGATCAGAGAAAATAAGATTCAGCGGGTGGCACCTGCACTGCCCACAGATGTCTACAAACCTAAATTGATTCCCAAAGTGGTGGGCGCCGAAGTTGTGGAGGAAACGGTTCAGAAAAAGGTCCCGGAAATCGGGGGCAAACCAGCCACCGTAACGGAAACCGTAGCGGTGGCGAAGGAAGTCCCCGCCGTTGTTTTTGACGGACTTATCGTAGATGTGAGGGATTTCAACTTCAGGCCTGCCCTGGTCAATACGGTGGTTACCGATGGGGAAAAGGTGGTTTTTGACCCGTCTAAAATCTTAAGCGCTATCCTGGTGGAACGGGGTTGCGGTGGATTCACCACCGATCCCGGCAAAGCCAAAGCCCTGCTTCAAAGCTGGGGCAGCAAAAAACCGATGATCATCAAAGGGGTTGGGGTGGTCAAAATGACCAACGCCAAAGTATCCCCTGACGATGCCGCCGCCATTTACCTCAGTGATCAGAAAAGCAACCTGTTGGCGCAGGCCAAGGTGGTTTTTCTTCTGAAATAATTTTTGGATGGCGAAACAATTGAAGGGGTCTGTCCGCCGGAACACTGGCAGGCGGGCAGATTGATTTTTTCGGTCTTGATCATCGTTTGGTCCAGGATTGTAGGGCCGCCTCTTGTGGGCGCCCTGATCAGGGCAGGCACAAGACCGGCCCCTACAAAAGGCCACAATCATACAGGTGGCGCAAGGTGGCCGAAACGATGATCAGGTTGGTTTTTTCCTTCGTGAGGTTAGCACAATGAAAAAAAAAGTTTTCATCGTTTCGTCCATCTGTTTGTTGTTTTTCGCCGCCCTGGTCGTAGCCTCGGGCATCTACATCAACACAAATATTGAAGAGATCACACGCCAACACCTGGGAGCCGGCATTCAGTTTGAGGATGTGGAATTCAGCTTTTCACCCTTGCCTGCCATTACCTTTTCTCAGCTGAAAATCCAAAAAGGCAACCACAAGATCAATATCCCCTCACTGGTTCTGCATCCGGACTTGCTGGCCCTCCTCAAAGGGGATGTGGTCGTTAGAAAGGCTGTGGTAGAAGAGCCACTGATCCTTTCTGAAAAAACCTCTGAACCAGCCACTGAAAAAAAGAAACCTTACGCACAAGTGCCTGCATCACCGCCCCCACCCTTCACGACTGCCGCCACTTACGTGGGCATGATCAATGAAATAATGATCCGCGGTGGAAAACTGGTCATAACTTCCGAAACCGAAAATATGCCCCCGCTTACCTTTGCTGTTGCGGTTGATAATATTGAAAAAAAGGACCAGACCATATCGGTAGAAGTCAAGGATTTCACCATAGATGAAATAGGGCTCAATTTTGCGGGTGACGTGGCCATCACCTCCTTTTCCCCACTGGGGCTCAAAATAAACGCGTCTAAGGCAGCAATCAATCCCGCAGCACTCAAAGATTTCCTTGTTAAATTCGAATTTTTAGACGCATCGTTAGGCAACCAGATTCCCAGAATAGAACAGGTCGCCGCCAGCGGCCTTCAGCTCACCATCGATCCAAACTCTGGAGAAATGGATCTTGTCTCCGAGTCCCTCAGCTTTGGTCAAAACCAGCTTCAGAATGTTTCGGTTAATCTTTCTAAAGAAAAAGGCTATTTATTAAAATGCGCCAAGGTCCTGATGGACGTGGGTACCGTTCAGGGATGGTTGAATGAGAACCCCAAGGGCAAAGAAGCGCTGGAACAGCTGTTTGTCAAAGCAAAACTCAAAGATTTGCGTGCCTCGGGCAAGATTGAGCTCTCTGCCATCGATCTCAAGGGCGGCGGCCAAAAGGGCGCGAAAATCAGTGGTGCCATGGATCTTAAAACCGAAGGGCTCAAGATCCACCTGGTTGCGGAAAACGGTGAAGAACAGAACTTCACCATCAGCCAATTGGAGACACGGGTCACACTTGAAGAAGGCAAACCCTCACTTCAGGTCAGCAATCTTCAGTTGGCCTCCTCTCGTGGGGGAACAGGACTACTGAAAGGGACCCTGGAAATTCCGGTAAAACTGAAAAAGGCCCGGTTCGAAGCAACACTCGATTCATTCCAGGTTTTTGATACGGCGATAAACTTGAGGGCCGTTAAGAATTCCGGGGGAAAACTGACCTTTGATATGGACTTGAGCGGTCCTTCTCTAACCGTTCTGGCCAAAGGCCAGCTGCAGACGCCCGGAAGGGAAAAAGCGGATTTCTGGATCCGCATGACGGAGTGCCGCATATCCAGAGGGTCTGCGGGAGAAAAAGAAGTGGCTCAGGCGCAAAGTAAATCAAACGGCAGGAAAACCGAAGTCTCTGCACGCAGGGACGAAGCAAATCAGGATTTTGACTTCAGCGCCATTAAAGGCAGGACGTTGTCCGGGGACGCTTTCGTAAAAATATTTCAATATAACAACATGCCGCAGGTAAATGACGTGCACCTGACACTGACCTGTGCGAATAACCGGGCCGTTGTGCGGGGTTCCATGGGGATTTGCCAGGTGGATCTTTTTGTGAACGCAGTGTTTATGGCGCCCAACCACGTTGTGGCCCAGGTTGAAGGCAAAAGCGCCAATATGAATCTGACCTCTTTTATGGCCTGTTTTTCTCGTGAACTCCCCATGTTTCTTTCCGGAAGGGTGTCTGTCATGACCTCCCTTTTTGTTCAGGGCCAAAATACCAAAACCCTTTTGGATTCGGCGCAGGGCGACTTGATGGTAACCCTCAAAAAATGCACGGTCCGGAAGGTTTCAAGATTGGATGATCGGCTTGATTTCCTGGTAGACATGTTAAATGCTGCCGGAATCACATCTTTAAAAGATGACGCCATCGATTTCCGGAAAGGGCTGGCAAAGGCCCAAATCAGAAAAAACAGGGTTATTCTGGACAGGTTCACTCTCTCCGGGCCTCTTTTGGACGTTTGGGGAAAGGGTGAGTTTCTGCTGAAAAAGAAACAGTTGAAACTGACAGGCCAGGTTCAGACAGCTCTGGGGTTTACCAATGATTTAAAGATCGACCGCGTTTTTCAAAAAAGGAAAACCTAAGATGAAGCATGCGAAATTAAAAGATTCCACCCCCTTCGTCTTTCTCCACCTTATTTTGGCCTTTATTTTCCTTTCCGCTTGTGGCACTACCCAGAAACCCAAGGAAATATCGTATGTTCCGGAAAAGGACATCCCGCGGACCATCGCCGTTATGCCGGCCAGGCTGTTGCCGGACAAAAAGGATAAAACCGGTTTTCAAATTAAGCCGGGAAGCGAAGACGAAGCGTTTATTGACAAGCTGGTCCGGGGCGTTATCAACAACCAGTTGACCGGGAAAGGTTATGACACCCTCCCCTTGAACCGGGTCGACCGGAAACTGGCCGTTTCCCCCGAGGGAAAGGACTGGGAGAATACCCCCCCCAAGGCCCTGTGCAAACTCCTGGGCACCCATGGTCTTGTTTTTCCTGAAATCATTTCTGCCGTCATGCTCAAAACCGTGGCTTATGACGAATATTCCGTTGAGGTTCGCATTATCCTTTTCAACAACGAGGGTGAAAATTTAGGGTCGTGGACCGAATCCGCATCCAAAAGAAAAATTGCTATTCCCACCAGCGCCATAGGGGTACTGGCCACCATTGCGGTGGCTGCCATGGATGAACCGGCAAAAAAACACATGCGGCTTGTCATATATGACTGGGGCTGGAAAATTTCCCAGTTCATGCCTGACAGCCCCCATGGAAAAGAGCTCCCGGAAATTCTCTTTGTCAACACCAATGTGGACAAGGGCGTTTTCGGGGCCAAAGAAAAAATCGAAGTGGAACTGAACGCGGAAAAGGGGTTGACCTGTTTTTTCGATCTGGGGAATTTCAAACAGGGCATTCCCATGCACTATACGGCCGGTGGCACCTACAAGGGGGTTTACGTGGTTGCTGAAGGGGAACAGGCGGACTCCCTGGCCCTGACCCTTCATCTCGTTAAGCCCAATGGCATGGAAAGGACGTGGGCGGAGACGGGATTTGTGACCATTGATGCCGTTGCCCCACCGGCACCTGTCAATCTGAGTGCCCGTCCCGGAAAACAGGGTGTTTCCCTTTCATGGTCTTCGCCCGAAAGCGAAGATTTGAGTGAATTCCTGGTGGAGAGAAGCGAAAAGGCGGTAGGCAATTTTGAACCGCTTAAAAAAACCAGGGACCTGAAATACCTGGATGCCCAGGTGAGTCAGGGGAAGCGCTACTATTACCGTATAAAATCTGTGGATAAACTGGGAAATCGTTCCGCTCCCACCCCGGTTCAAAATCTCACCATGCCCTATTTTGACGCTGTGAAACTGCCGCCCCTTTTCAAGGGCTCCCTGGTTCCCGGAACTTATTCGGTGGAGGGGACCTGTGTTGTCCCTGAAGGGGAGATGGCGACTGTGGGGCCCGGTACCCATTTCAATTTTTCACCCGGCGCAAGACTGATAGCCAAAGGTTCGCTTACCATCCAAGGGAAAGCGAAAAACCGCGTATTTCTGGTAGGAGAGGGATGGGGAGGAATTGAAATCCCCGCGGGTGGCCGCGTGAAAATTTCCGACGCCGCTGTTTCGGGATGTTCCCAATGCCTCAACGCCAAAGGCGGACTTCTGGAAGCATCGGCCGTTTCTTTGAAAGGGTCGAAAGGAACCGGCATCATGGCGGAGAACGGCAGTCCCTATGAACTAAATGACCTGACGGTTAACGGCTTCAACAAGGGCATTGTTATCAAGGGGGGTAAAGGGCGTATTGAGAAATGCAGCATCTCCGGGAATCATGTGGGGCTGACCTTCCTCGGGGGAAATGCGGAAATTGTCAATAATAATATTTTTGAAAACCAGGAATTGGAAATCAGTGCCGGGTCAAAACTGGTTCTGGATCGCAACTATCTGGGCGCCGATAACACCAAGGATTTGAAGTTGAAAGGGGATATCCTGGTTGCCAGCCTGTTAAACGCCCCCTATCCCAAAGGGAAAACCCGGGTTCTTGTGGATAGAAAAGATGTTACCCCGGAAATAATGGAAGCACGGTTCGAAAAACAGAAGGCAAAAGGGATCGAAGCGTTCAAGAGCAGGAAATTCGGTGATGCACATCAGTCCCTTGAAAAAGCCCTGTCCCTGAAGGAAGACAGGGAGGTCTACCTGTATCTGGCCTATACCCAGATGATTCTGGGAGATGCCACAGCCTCGGAACAAACCCTGGCAGAGGGGATTAAAGCTTTTCCCTATGAAGTACGCCTCTATCAGGTATATGCACGACAACTGGCGGCCAAGGGCGAAAAGGAAAAGGCCTTGAAGCTGGTTGACAAGGCCCTTCGAATGAATCCCGATGATCCTGCCTTGAAAATGATCAAACGGGATCTGACAGGCGCCCCACCGCCTGAAAAGACCGGGATGCAAAAAAGACCCGCACCTCAAAAAGCAGCGATTCCAGAAAAGAGCGCCCAAGATGCCAAAACTTTGAAATCACAGGGCATTGATGCGTTTAAAGCGGCAAAATACACAGCATCGGAAGAACACCTTACCGGCTCCCTTGGCGTAAAACCGGACCGCGAAGCGTACCTCTACCTGATTTATGCCCAAACGCGGCTGAACAGGGATGCGGGGCTTACGGAGACCCTTCAGAAAAGCGTCCGCGATTTTCCCGGGGAAGTAAGGTTTTACCGTTTGTATGCCAAGCATCTGGCTGATAAAGGGCAAACCGGGGAAGCCCTTGCTCAGGTCCAGGCAGGGCTTAGGAAACACCCGGATGACCTTCAGCTGAAGATGCTTGAAGATTTCCTGAAAGGGGTTCTGGAAGGACAGAAGAAAAAATGATCACTGCGACAAAGATGCTTTTCACTTCTGCAACCCTGTTGGTTTTAATGGCCTTTGGTGTGGCTTGGGGAGCGCAGCCGGATCCGGCACAGGAGCATGAGGCCCGATATGATATCAATGAAGCCGCCTACCTCATCGAGGTGGGAAAATACATGGAGGCACTGGAAAATTACCAGAGTGCCATTGAATTATCCACCATCCCCAAAACCAGGATTGACGCACTGCTTAGCAAGGCCACCCTGTTGTCGTCTTTTCTGGATGCACCTGAAAAAGCGCTTGAGGTTTACCAGCAGGTTTCGCGGGAATACCCGCAGGCCGCGGAAATCGGCCGATACCGGGAAGGCCTTCTTTTGTTCCATCTGGATCGACCGGATGAAGCGATACCCGTAATTGAAAATTATCTCAAGGCCTACCCCCAAGGGAAATTCCGCTTTCAAGCGGAAGCCCTGCTGGAACAAATCAAAAAGGCACCGCCTAAAGTCCTGCCGCCCCCCGAACCAAAACCTATCCCTAAACCGACCCCAAAACCGCCCGTAACACCGCCAATCGCAAAACCGACGCCCCCGCTCTCGCCATCACCACAGCTCCGGGTCCGCCTCTGCAAAACAACGGGAAGCGCCACCGTCACCGGAACTGATGTCTGCGCGGAAGGCTTTGGCTGTGAAACCCGGTTTGAGTTAAAAGGTGCGGGCGGCGCGCTTGTGGTCAATGGCCGTCGAAAAAATGACAATGAAATCCTCTTAACAAGCAAAAACCCGCTGGTGGTCTCCTGCGGCAAGAAAAAGAAAAAGGTCCGGGGTGATATCCTCGCGAAATTGAAGGGGGGTAAACTGTATGTCATCAACCTGGTAGATATGGAGCTCTACTTAAGATCCGTTGTCCCCTCTGAATCCTATGCTTCGTGGCCCCTGGAAACGCTTAAAGCACAGGCGGTGGCGGCCAGGACCTATGCCTACTATCAGATGCTGCACCGAAAAACCTGGTCCTATGATCTGGTTGACGACGAAGGAGACCAGGCTTACAAGGGGATGAAAAGAGAAAGAAAAAAGACGGATCAGGCCGTCATGGAAACCAAGGGGCAGATCCTCAGTTACAAGAACAAACCGATTCTCGCCATGTACAGCGCCAACAGCGGCGGGTACACCGCAGATGCCGGAAGCATCTTCGGCCTCAGCAAGCCTTATCTGGTGGCACATCCAGACCCGAAAAGTCTCGAGGGAAAGATGGCCCGATGGAAAAAAACCTATTCTGTTTCCCATGTGGAAAATGCCCTTAACCGACGACGGCTTAAAATAAGGGGACTTAGGCGGATTGAACCGGCAATTAAAGGTCCATCCGGTCGCATCATCAAGATTCGAATTGTCGCCGACAGCGGAACGAAAACTGTTCGTACCCGAACCACCCTGAGACGGGCCCTCAAACTTCCCGAGATTCTGCTGGAAATCAAAAAGGAGAACGGCAAATTTGTCTTTGACGGCAGAGGGTGGGGGCATGGTGTGGGATACTCGCAGTGGGGGTCCGCCATCCTGGGCAAGAAAACCAGCTACGACAAAATACTGGCTTTTTATTACCCCAAGGCTTCGCTCATCCGAAAATGGTAGCTTTGAAGTCTCACAACCATGGTCAATAACCCTAGAAAAGCGAATACCCTTGCCATTGCAGGGTTTCTGGCCCCTTTTGTTGCCGCGGGGATTACGTGCGGCCTGCTCCTCATGGCCGGTGATGATTTCAAATCCTCAAAAGTTTTCATTGCCTACCAGCTTGCCATCCCGTTGGTCCTCCTCACCGGCGTGGTCCTGGGGATCAGATCAATCCCCCGTATCCCCCGGTTGGGCGACAAGGATTATGCCTATAGCGGCCTGTTTCTAAGCATCCTTTTTTTAGTGGTTTTTCTGTTATCCTTAATCCATTTTGGTTAAGGGAACTTCCAAAAAATAATCTACGCATCCTGCTTGCCCTTTTGCCCGTTTTCTACGTTGTGACAACAGGCACATAGCTCACTATGCACCTGATATCACGCCTTGAATACGAACAAAAGTTCTGCGCGATATGCGTATATTATTTTCTTCCAGTTCCCTAATTATTCGTGCATCCGTCCCTCTAAAAACCAAATACCCCGCATATATGGTGGCAACCCCTCCCAAGTCACGCACATATTGCGATCTGGCTTGAAGCCAAAAAAAATCCGCAAATAGCTCATATCCCTGTTTTTTTTCTTGACAAGACGAATATTTTACTGGATAGTGTCAAAAAGTGGTAAAAACTGTCATAAAGTGTCATAAAAGGATTCCCATGTTTCGCGGACGTTCAAAACACAACCTAGACGCCAAGGGCCGCTTGGCCATCCCCACGCGGTTTCGTGAAGTTCTAACCCAGAAAGGGGATCAGTGCCTGGTGGTGACCCATAAAGACGGCTGCCTCTGGGCTTTTGCCAGGGACGTTTGGCAGCGACTCGAAGAAAAAGCGGCCAATCTTCCTTTATTTGACAGCGCGGGAATCGCTTTTCTCAGGTATTTTATTTCCGGCGCTGAAGAATGTCCACTAAAGAACGGCAGGATCACGATCCCCCTCTATTTAAGAGAAGTCACAGGACTGGAAAAAGAAGTTGTGGTCGTGGGTCAATTAAAGCGGTTTGAAATCTGGGATAAAAAGAAATGGGAGGAGGAATTCGAAAGAGTGACGGAGGTTTTTCCCGAAACAAGCCAGGCCCTTCAAGAACTGCGGATCTAGAGATTCAAAATTCGAATTATCCTCATGTGCCGGTCCTTGTTCAGGAAGCCATCCAATATCTCAACCTCAAACCGGAAGGCATGTATGTCGATGGAACCGTTGGATCAGGCGGTCACAGCCTGGAGATATTATCCCATCTGCCTGAAAAAAGCGGCCTGATCTGTCTGGATAGAGACCCTGACGCCATCCGTTTGTCACATGAAAGATTGAGTTTAGACCATCGGGTGCAGCTCATTCAGGCAAATTTCGCTGATCTGGACAGGGTAATAGAGGAGTTGGCCATCGGTAAGATTGATGGCATTCTACTTGATTTGGGAATGTCCTCTTACCAAATCGAGAAATCCGGAAGAGGATTCAGCTTCAATAGAGAGGAGCCCCTCGACATGAGAATGAATCCAGACCACAAACCGACCGGAGAACATCTGATCAACAATCTCCCCGCCCGGTCCCTTCAAACCCTTCTTTGGGAATATGGTGAAGAAAAAAGAGCCAGAACTTTCGCCAGAGCTATCGTAAGAGCACGAGACAAGAAACCCATTAAAACCGCGACCGAGCTGGCCCAAATAATTGAAGGGGCAACGCCTAAATCTCATCAGCCCTGGAAGCGACATCCCGCAACCAAAACCTTTCAAGCGCTCAGAATAGCCGTTAACAAGGAAATGGACAACCTGGAGACATTCCTCCACAAAATTCCCACACTGATGGCAGCGGGGGGGAGATTGGTTATCATTTCCTACCATTCCCTCGAAGACCGGCAAGTCAAAAAAGCCTTTGTTCACTGGGAGAAGGCCTGCACCTGCCCTCCCGATTTTCCGGTTTGTGCATGTGATAAGTCCCCGACTTTCAGACGCCTGTTCAAAAAGGGCCAAAAGCCAGAACAAGCGGAAATCCATAATAACCCGAGAGCACGCAGCGCCATCATGAGGGTTGCAGAAAGGATATCATCATGACCCGCCCGGACAGTCTATCGAAAATGATGAATTCCCGTAACGCCGCAAGCGGGGTTCGTATGGCGAATGAAAAATCAAAAATCTCCAAATTTCATGTCACCCGAAGGCAGGTCGTTGTAATCCTGATGATGTTGATCTGTTTTATGGGAACCGGCATTGGATATGTGTGGTCCAATTTTGAAAAAACCCAGATCGGATATGATCTCAGCCAATTGAAAAAAGAGGAAATGAGGCTCGAAGAAATTAATCAAAAACTCAAACTGGAACTGGCCACCCTGAAATCACCGCGAAATCTGGAACGTTTAGCCATTCAGAAACTTGGGCTCGGCCCTCCGAAGCCTGAGCAGATCATCTTGTTGCCATGAAGCTTAAGGAAAAAAAGTGGATCCGCTTTCGTATCCATTTGGTAAGTGTCTTTTTCATGGGTGGGTTGATCGTTATTTTTGTCAGGGTTTATCAACTTCAAGTATTGCAGCAGGAGTATCTGCGTGGCATAGCGAAAAACGGCATCATCGGAACCACAAAGCTGCCACCGAAACGGGGTGTCATTTATGACAGAGAAGGGCATGAACTGGCAATCAGCGTTCAAGTGGGGTCGGTGTTTGCCCACCCAAAACAGATAAAAGACAAAAACAAAACAGCCCGAGTCCTTTCGAAAGTCCTGGGCGAAAAGAACAGCCAGATCCTGAAAAGACTCAAACAGAACCGCTCTTTTGTCTGGATCAAAAGGAGAATTCCACAATCCCTGGCTGAACAGGTCAAAGCCCTTAATCTCAGAGGGTTGGGGGTCACCACCGAAACAAGACGTTATTATCCCGGCCGTGAAATCGCTGCCCATGTCATCGGCTTTGCCGGGACCGACAACCAGGGTCTGGAAGGTCTTGAAAAAAAGTTTGACGGACTACTCCGGGGGCCTCAAGAGAAATTGGCCTTTATGCGAGATGCGCTGGGCCGGCCTTTTGCCGTCACAAGGCCCGTGGCTTCGGACCAGAGGATAAATAACCTTTATCTGACCATCGACAAAGACATTCAGTATAAAGCTCAGCAATCGCTTCGGGAAGCTGTCAAAAAAGCAAAAGCAAAAGGTGGACAATGTGTGGTGGTGGACCCGTATACCGGAGAAATTCTGGCGATGGCTGTAGTGCCCGAATTCAACCCGAATGTCTTTTCCCGCCACAAACCTTATCAATGGCGTAACCGACCCGTAACGGATTGTTTTGAACCGGGGTCTACAATCAAGGCCTTTTTGCTGGCAGCGGCATTGGAAGAATCCGTTGTCTCGCCTCTCACCCAGTTTTACTGTGAGCAGGGCAAATTCAAAGTGGGCGGCAGGGTGGTTCATGACACCCACAAATACGGCAACCTTTCCGCAGCCGATGTTATTGTCTATTCCAGCAATATCGGGGCCATCAAAATGGGCCAGAAACTGGGATACCGGAAATTTACCGAATATTTGAAAAATTTCGGTTTTGCAAAAAAAACGGAAATCGATCTTATGGGTGAACGTGGCGGGTTTATCAGGGAAGCAAAAAAGGCCAGGAAAATTGATCAGGCAACACTTTTTTTTGGGCAGGGTATGACCAGCACGTCTTTACAGTTGACCATGGCCATGGCAGCCATCGCAAATGGAGGAAAACTGATGCGTCCATATGTTGTCTCAAAAATCGTTGATGATTCCGGAAATACCACTGGAAATACCAATCCAAAGGTGGTGAAAAGGGCTGTTTCCATCAAAACCGCCCGGAAAGTAGCCGCTATTCTTGAGGGAGTAGCAACCGAGGAGGGAACAGCCGAAAAGGCCGCCATAGAGGGATACAAGGTTGCCGGAAAAACGGGAACTTCACAGAAAGTGGACCCCGAAACAAAGCAATACTCAAAAAAGAAATATGTGGCAAGCTTCGTGGGCTTTGTTCCGTCGGACAAACCCCGTCTGGTAATTATGGTGATGATCGACGAACCCAAAGGCCATATCTACGGTGGGTTGGTGGCAGGCCCCGTATTCAAAGAAGTGGGCGCATGGGCGCTGAACCACCTTAGAATCAGTCCCAATCCTTCTTTGCTCAGCAGTATTAAAGTTCAATCGGCACAGGCGCACGTTAAACCAGAAAACGCGGCAGAGCCCCAAATTTCACCAGAGACCGCTTTGCCACTGCCTTACGCGCAACAGGCAGCACAATTGCCTGATTTCACCGGCCTGGGGATGAGAGAGGTTCTTAAGCGCAGCCGTGCCCTGGGCTTGAAAGTGTGTCTCGAAGGATCAGGGCTGGCCATCAGGCAGAATCCAGATCCCGGATCTCCATTGAAAACGGTTCAAAGCGTCACGGTGAATTTCAAACCACCCATGTGATGTAGGGTCACGGTGCGCCGTGCCCTGCAATTGGGCACGATGCATCGTGCCCCTACAAAACCAAATATTAAAAAACAGCACCATGCAATTAAAAAAACTCATAGGGAATATCAACATTAAACACTTTTCGGGCGAACAGAATGTGGAAATCTCTCGTGTAAACTATGATTCTCGTAAGATAGGGCCGGGGGATCTTTTCGTGGCCATTAGGGGGCATGCGCAGGATGGGCACGATTTTATCGGGGATGCCGTTTCCAGAGGGGCCGCAGCCGTTTTGTCAGAAGTGGCGCCGGAGATTGCTGTTCAGAAACTCACCCGGAAACCAGATCAAATGCCGGTATTTATTCAGGCATCCGACTCCCGAAAAGCGTTATCTCAGCTGGCCGTATCATTTTATCAACACCCTTTTCGGACCATGAACCTGATCGGCATAACCGGGACCAACGGAAAGACCACCACCAGTTATCTTCTCGAATCCATACTCATGGCCGCAGGCAGAAAACCCGGTGTTATCGGAACCGTCAACCACCGAATTTCCCACCTGCGCCTGAAATCTTCCGTAACAACACCCGAATCTCTGGATTTGATGAAAATTTTACGTGAAATGGCTGACCGGTCCGCCACAGATGTGGTCATGGAGGTATCTTCCCATGCACTGGATCAGGGAAGGGTTGCGGATTGTCCCTTTCGCACGGTTTTGTTTACGAATATTTCCAGAGACCACCTGGATTACCATCAATCCATGGACGACTATTTCAAGGCTAAAAGCCTTTTATTTACAAACCTTAAAAATAACAGTCCCGACGGGTCTGTGAGCGCCGTCATAAATACTGATGATCCCCGGGGACCGGACCTCATAACATTGACTGAGGCCAAGACAATGACTTACGGCCTCAATAACTCATGTGATGTGACAGCAAAAGATGTAACCGTCAGCCGGGGGGGGCTTCGCGGGAGGCTCATCTCCAAAAAAAAGGGCGAGATTGATATACGTTCCTCGCTCATCGGAAATTTTGACATTTACAATATTGTGGCCGCAGCCTCCGCGGCCATCACTTTGGGGGTGGGTTTAAAGACCATCGCTTCGGGCATAGAAAGCCTGAAAGGGGTTCCGGGGCGCATGGAACTGGTACCCAATGCCCGTTCATTGGCCATTGTGGTGGACTACGCCCACACCCCCGATGCGCTGGAAAAAGCGCTGGGAGCGGCAAAACAAATTACCAGCGGACGGGTCCTGACGGTTTTCGGATGCGGCGGAGACAGGGACACGGGGAAAAGGAATGAAATGGGCCATGTGGCGGGCCGGAACAGCCACAAAGTATTCATCACCTCTGACAATCCCCGTTCGGAAGATCCCGCCGCCATTGCGGATGAAATTGAAAGGGGCGTTATTGCTTCCGGACAAAAAGATTATGTGGTCGAACTGGAAAGGGAGACCGCCATCAAAATGGCCGTTGATACGGCTCTAAAAGAAGACCTGATACTCATTGCCGGAAAAGGGCATGAAGATTACCAGATTATGGGGAAAACAAGACGGGCTTTTGACGATCGCCTGGTGGCGGCCCGGGCCGCCTCACTTTCTTTAGTTGAACAAGGAAAAACATGACCGCCATATGGGGAAAAATATCTTCAAAAGAAATCGTGGCAGCGGTGAAGGGCCATATGGTTTCCGGAGACCCCCAGGCACGTTTTTCGGGTTTCAATTCTGATTCAAGGACCGTTCAACGGGGCGAGCTTTTCTGGGCATTGAAAGGGGATCGTTTTGATGGCCATGATTTTACTTCACGGGCCGTTATGCAAGGTGCCTCCGGCATGGTCGTGCAGAAAGGTTTTCCGGCTTCTCTAAAAAACGTGCCCCATATTACCGTCATCGCCGTTGATGACACCCTCAGGGCCCTGGGGGATCTGGCAGCCTGGTGGCGCCGGCAACATGCGGCTAAAGTGGCTGCCATCACGGGCAGTTCTGGAAAAACGACTGCTAAAGAAATGACAGCCGCCATTCTCCAGATGGGGAACAAAACCCTTAAAAACCCGGGCAATCACAATAACCTCATCGGATTGCCCGTAACGATTCTTAAACTGGAAAAAACACATCAGCGGGCGGTACTTGAAATGGGTATGAACCATAAAGGTGAAATCGCCCGTTTGACTGAAATTTCAAACCCCGATGTGGCGGTTATCCTGAATGTTGGGATGGCCCATTTAGAAGGATTGGGCAATATCGACGGCGTTGCTGAGGCCAAAACAGAAATGATGGGGAAATTATCGCCCGAAGCCAAAATCATATTGAATGGTGATGATGAGATACTGATGAAGCACGCCGCCCGATTTGCCGGTAGGGGCACGATGCATCGTGCCCTTACAACTGGGCACGATGCATTGTGCCCTTACATCACATTCGGTCTGGAGAAAAGAAACAGGATTCGAGGCATCAATATCAAGAATTGCGGAATTGAAGGGATGCGTTTTGATTTGATCTGTGACGGCAACAGCTGGCCAATCACTTTGGGTGTATCGGGTGTTCACAATGTAAAAAATGCACTGGCTGCCGCTGCCATTGGATTGAGCCTTGATGAACCCATGGAGCACATTATAAAAGGCCTGGGCACATTTTCCGGCATCAAAGGACGGTTTCAAAGCATACCCCTTCAAAAAGACATTCTTCTGATTGATGACACCTATAATGCCAACCCATCCGCTTTAAAAGCTGCACTTCACTCCGCCGCGCCAATGGTAAAAAAAGACGGTCGGTTCTTCGTGGGGCTCGGGGATATGCTGGAGTTGGGAGAGGCAGCGCCTTCCGCCCATCGGGAGGCCGGCAGAAGGATTGCTGATTCAGGCGCTTCGTGGCTCTTCACCATGGGAATTCATGCAAAAGACGTGAAAGAAGGGGCCATCGCTGCAGGCATGCCTTCAAATCGTGTCATCATTTCAAAAACCCATGATGAACTGACCACAAAAATAATTCAGGAAATAAAGTCCAAAGACATGGTTTTTCTTAAAGGTTCCAGAATGATGCAATTTGAAAAGGTGTCGAAAGGTCTTCAAAAGCATTTCGGATTGCGGTTTGGGGATTCTTAGGACCCGTTTAGCCCACAAATGAGGAGGAAAGGGTGAAATGAAAAAACCAATCAAAGTACTGGTGGTTGATGATGAAAAAGGCATTCGATTTCTGTTGGAGGAAGTGCTGCTGCATCGGGGTTTTGAAGTTAGTCTGGCCAGAGACGGTCAGGAGTCCCTGGAAAAACTGGAGGAAAATCATTTCGATCTGGTGATAACCGACATCAATATGCCCCGCGTGGATGGGGTGAGCATGCTGAAAAGGATGCGCAAAACAGGACGGGAAGAAAAAATCATTATTATGACGGGAAACCCTTCAGATCAAAGACTCCTGGACGAAGACATGCCGCAAGTGGTGACCCGCTTGAGTAAGCCTTTTGGGATGGAAACATTTCTGAATGTAGTGATCGCTGCCACAACGCAGAGAAAAGAGACAGCGGGAAGTGAACAAACCTGTGCGACCCAATATATGTGAAAGGTTCAAAGGTCAATGCTTTTCAAACTGATCTATCTATTCCATTCGGATTTTTCCTGGCTCAATGTATTCAGATACATTACTTTCAGGACGATCCTTTCCAGTTTGACAGGCCTGACCCTCTGTTTCTTTGTGGGAGCCTGGGGCATTAGAAAACTCCGGAATCTGCAGATCGGCGAACGGATTCGAGAAGACGGCCCTCCCGATCATCAGGCCAAGGCCGGCACGCCCACCATGGGCGGCTGCCTGATTCTCCCGGCTATTGTACTGGCAACGTTTCTCTGGGCCGACCCCTTCAACCGCTACATTCAACTGGCCGCTTTTGTGGTCCTTTTCTTCGGCGCCATCGGTTTTGCGGATGATTATTCAAAAGTAACGGGGAAAAACCCCAAGGGCATGAGCGCATCAGCCAAGTTTATGCTTCAGATCATGGGTGCCCTGGTGGTGGCGCTTACGCTTTATTTTTCACCGGGATTCGATGCCACACTCAATGTTCCGTTTTTGAAAAACATCGCACCTGATCTCGGATGGGGATATATTCCCCTTGCCGTATTCATCATTGTGGGCACTTCCAACGCGGTCAACCTGACCGACGGCCTGGACGGACTGGCCATAAGCCCGTTGATTGTGGCTTTCGCCTGTTACCTGATTTTCGCTTATCTGGCCGGAAATGTGAAAAGTGCATCTTATCTTCAGATTCCTTATCTCCCGGGCGCCGGTGAAGTCTCCATCCTCTGCGGTGCAGTGGTGGGGGCGGGCCTGGGGTTTCTCTGGTACAATGCCTATCCTGCTGAAATATTTATGGGGGACGTGGGTTCACTTCCCCTTGGCGCCTTATTGGGAACCGTTGCCGTCATCACAAAACAGGAACTCGTCCTGGTTCTGGTGGGGGGGCTGTTCGTGTTTGAGGCACTCAGCGTCATTTTTCAAGTGGCCTACTTCAAACTGACGGGAGGCCAGCGAATTTTTCGAATGGCCCCCATCCATCATCATTTTGAATTGAAGGGGTGGCCCGAACCCAAAGTCATCGTACGGTTCTGGATCATTTCCATTATTCTGGCACTTTTGTCTATCGCCACCCTCAAATTAAGGTAAACAGATTGGACATGGCTCAAAATCCAAAATCCCAACTAGACATCCCCACTTCAAAATTTCTGGTGGTGGGCCTTGGTACATCCGGGTACTGGGCTGCCAGATGGCTGGCGGAGGCGGGTGCAAAGGTCACCTTGAGCGATATCAAAGAAAGATCCCAACTGGACCCCGAATACTTAAAAGAACTTCATACACTGGGGGTGACACTGGAAACCGGAGGGCACCAAAAAGAGACCTTCCTCCGTGCCGAGGCCATTGTTCTGAGCCCCGGCGCTCCCCTGGACACGCCGTTAATCCGCGCGGCACTTCAAAAGAAAATTCCCCTTATGGGAGAAATGGAACTGGCAGCGCGATATGTTGACGCCCCCATGATTGCCGTTACCGGAACAAACGGCAAGACCACCGTGACCTCATTTCTAGGACAGATGCTTGAAAATGCGGGGCATGATGTTTTTGTGGGCGGCAATATCGGCACCCCTTTAACCGCGTACCTGGCCGGGGGAAAGAAAGCAGACTATCTGGTGGTGGAAGTCAGTAGTTTTCAACTGGATACCATACAACAGTTCAGCCCCGAAATTTCAATGATTCTGAACATATCACCGGACCATCTGGACCGATATGCAGATTACCAGGCCTACATTAAATCCAAATTGAGAATCTTTGAAAATCAGGGGCCCGGACAAACGGTCATCCTCAATGCCGATGATCCGGTGCTTTCAAATGTTAACCCACCTGGCGGCACAACCGTTTTCCGCTACGGGCTAAAGAAAAGTGAAGGCATAAACGCTTTCATCCAAAATGAAGAAATTGTTTCAGCCGTAAATGGAAAAAGTCGTTTCAATCTAAACGCCTTTTCACTGGCAGGGTCTCACAATCTGGAAAATCTCCTGGCCATTGTTCTGGCGGGCCGGGCCCTTAAGCTGGCGCCTGAATCCATTCAAAAAACCATGGATGAGTTCAAAGGACTTCCCAACAGGCTGGAGTATACGAACCAGGTAAGCGGCATTCGATTTTATAATGATTCAAAGGCTACCAATGTGGATGCGGCCATCAGGGCCGTAAAAAGTTTTGACGACCCATTAATTCTCATCGCGGGAGGAAGGCACAAGGGTTCAAACTACCAGCCTCTGGTTCAATCATGCAGGGGTAACGTAAAGGGAGCGGTATTCATGGGTGAGGCGGCAAGTCTACTGGCCGAGGCGTTCACCGATGAAATTCCTTTCTCTTTGGCCGTGAGCATGAAAGACGCGGTCTCCAGGGCCTATGGCCTGGCAAAAAACGGGGATATCGTACTGCTGGCGCCCGCCTGCTCGAGCTTTGATATGTTCAGGGATTACGATCACCGTGGCAGAGTTTTCAAAACCGCTGTCGAGGACCTTTTAAATGGCCGCTAAAGCAAAGGTATATGAAGGATACAACCTCATGATCCTCATTCCGGTGATTCTTTTGATCGGCCTGGGGCTGCTCATGGTTTACAGCGCCAGCAGCAACCTTGCTGAACACCGTTTCGGGGACAGCAATTTCTATCTGAAACGGCAGATCCTGTTTTGCGCAATCGGGATTGCGGCCATGCTGGTCACCCGATATATCCCCTGCACCTTTTATAAAAAAATGGTGTACCCCTTATTGCTGGTCAGCGCCCTTCTTCTGGTGCTCCTTTTTGTTCCCGGTCTGGGCCGCAAGGTGGGTGGCGCTTACCGATGGCTGAATCTGGGTGGGTTCTCTTTCCAGCCATCTGAAATGGTGAAGTTTTCCCTGGCGGTCTATCTGGCCTATTCCATGAGCAAGAAAGGGTCGGATCTCGAATTATTTACCAAGGGCCTGCTGCCCCATATATTGGTGGTCGGTACATTCATGGTGCTCGTCTATCTGCAGCCGGATCTTGGAACCTCGGTTATTATCGGCGCCTGGACATTGGTACTACTGTTTGTGGGTGGCGTCAGAATCTTGCAACTGTTAGCCCTTTTTCTGCTTGCAGCACCATTTTTCATATACCTGGTCTGGAATGCCGAATACAGGGTCAAAAGATGGCTGGCCTTCCTGAATCCCTGGGACGATCCAAAGGGGATCGGTTTTCAAATCATACACTCTTTTCTGGCATTTGGTTCGGGGGGTATTTTCGGCGCGGGCCTGGGCAACAGCAAGCAGAAACTTTTTTATCTGCCTGAACCCCATACTGATTTCGCCCTTTCCATCATGGGCGAAGAACTGGGTTTTGTCGGTGTAACCGCCACCATAGTGCTGTTCGGGGTTCTGATTATGGGCGGCATTCGAATTGCCCTCAATAGCAAAGATCTTTACAGCAGCTATCTGGCCCTCGGTTTGACATGTTTCCTGGGTCTTCAGGTGATTGTCAACATGGGTGTGGTCCTGGGACTGCTGCCCACTAAAGGGCTGACGCTTCCCCTTATCAGTTATGGCGGCTCATCACTGGTGATGACCCTGGCGGGCATAGGGGTTCTGCTGAACATTTCTTCCAGGAACTAACGGATGACGGATGACAGACGACAGAGGACGGGGTAGGGGCAGGTCTCGTGCCTGCCCATCTGATCACGGAGGACAGAAATTACGATGCATCATCGCCGGGGGCGGAACCGGTGGACACCTGTTTCCCGGGATTGCCATCGCCAGGGAATTTGAAAAAAGATGCACCGGCACGACTGTTCTTTTTGTGGTGGGTCGCAGAAGGATGGAATCAGAAATCCTTCGGCGCTACGGCTTTAAGGTGATGTTTATCGATATTGAAGGCATGAAAGGCCGCGGATGGAAAAAGGGGCTCGCTGTTTTGAGCATGCTCCCAAGGAGTCTGTTTCAGTCCATGGGGATCATCAAAGATTTCAAACCGTCATTTGTCATGGGAGTGGGTGGCTATTCCGCAGGCCCGTTCTGCCTGGCTGCCAGGCTACTGGGTATTCCCACGGCCATTCATGAACAGAATTCATACCCTGGGTTAACCAACCGTTTGCTGGCCCGGGTGGTGGATCGCATTTTCGTCTCCTTTGCGGAAAGCGCGCCATATTTCAAGAAAAGTATCCTCACGGGGAATCCGGTACGACGTGAATTATTGTCACCCCCACAAGATACATTGCCCCCGAACGATAAATTCAGAGTTCTGGTGGTGGGGGGCAGCCAGGGCGCCAGCGCCATCAACGAAGCTTTTGTAAAGGCGTATGGCATTTTGAAAAAATCGGGGAAAAAAATCACCTTCATTCATCAGACCGGTCAGCACGATTACAAAAGGGTACTCGAAGATTACCGAGACGAAGGAGTTGAAGCCCCTGAACTTGAAGCGAATGTGTTTCCCTTTATCAAAGATATGGGTCCAGCCTATCACCGGGCGGACATGGTGGTCAGCCGGGCCGGGGCAACAACCCTGTTTGAACTGGCGGCCCTTGGAAAGCCGTCGATCCTCATCCCCTATCCCCATGCGACCAATGGGCACCAGGAAACCAATGCCCGGTCTCTGGCTCGCTCGGGCGGAGCGGCGGTGATGATTCAAAAGGATCTGACCCCTGAAGGGCTGGCGAAGACCCTTTCAACATACATGGACCATCCGCAACAGTTAAAAAAGATGGCTAAAGCAGCCCGAACTTTCAGCCGACCGGATGCAGACCGGATCATTGTGGATCAAATTTTAACGCTAACGGGCCAGGTGGAAAAATGAAACAGTTCGGCAAAGCAAAACATATCCATTTTGTGGGCATCGGGGGCATCGGCATGAGCGGTTTGGCCGAACTGCTGATCAACCTGGGTTACACGGTTAGTGGCTCTGATTTAAAGGATTCCGCCGCTACCCGAAGGCTCTTGAAAATGGGATGCCGGGTCTTCAAAGGTCATGACCGCCATAACGTTCAAAAAGCCGACGTGGTGGTCTATTCCTCAGCGGTCGGCCTTCAAAACCCGGAACTTCTGGAAGCCAAGGGCCGATATGTCCCTGTCATCCCCAGGGCTGAAATGCTCTCCGAACTCATGCGGCTCAAGTATGGTGTGGCCATCGCGGGTGCCCATGGCAAAACCACCACCACATCAATGGTCGCTTCCATTTTGACGCACGGGGCGCTTGATCCCACCGTGGTAATCGGCGGGCGGCTTGATATCTGGGGCGGCTCCAATGCCAAACTGGGCCAGGGGGATGTCCTGGTGGCTGAAGCGGACGAAAGCGATGGCTCCTTTCTTGCTTTGTCCCCCACCATTGCGGTGGTGACCAACATCGATCACGAACACATGGATCATTACGGCAGTATGGCGGCCATTCGCCGAACTTTTCTGGACTTCATCAATAAAATCCCTTTTTACGGGACCGCCATCCTCTGCCAGGATAACGAGGAAATTCAAGGAATTATCCCACAACTTAAAAAAAGATACATCACTTACGGCATGAGCACTCAGGCCGAGGTCAGGGGTAAAGACCTGAAAAACGAAAAGTGGGGGACCAGTCTTGAGGTAATTTACCACAATCACTCCATGGGACGCATTTCCGTGGGAATGCCCGGCGAACACAACGCTTTAAACGCCTTGGCCGCGACCGCCGTGGCACTTGAGCTTGATCTTGAAATGGGGGTCATTCGGGAGGGTCTCACCGCACTTGGCGGCCTTTCGAGGCGTCTCCAGATCAAGGGGGAAAAAAACGGGGTTCTGTTTATGGATGATTACGGACATCATCCAACGGAAATTGTTGCGACCCTAAAGACAGTGAAAGCCTGCTGGCCCGAAAAACGGCTGGTCGTTGTGTTCCAGCCACACCGATACACCCGGACCCAGGCCTTGCTGGATCGCTTCGTAATCGCCTTTAATGATGCGGATGTCCTTGTGGTGACACCCATTTATCCTGCGGGGGAACAACCCATCGAGGGGATAACCGCGGAAAATCTGGTCAAAGCCATCAAGGATCACGGACACAAAGAAGCGCTTTTCTGCCCAGATCTTTCGCATGTGGGGCCCACGCTGGAAAAACTGACTCGCCCCGGAGATCTTGTTCTGACACTGGGGGCCGGCAACATCAACAAGGAAGGAGAACGGTTTTTAGAGCTAACGGCTGACAAAACATGAACGTTCGTCAAAAAGAAGCCCTTGAGCAAATGACGGGAGAAGGGATCAGGTTCCACTACCCCATGCATCGACTCACCACATACAAGGTGGGTGGACCCGTTGAAGCCCTTTGGGAAGCCCGGGACCTTGAAACGCTGAAAAAGGTCATCCGGTATCTTTCCCTTGAAGGCGTCCCCTACGGTGCACTGGGCAGGGGGAGTAATTTACTGGTTAAAGACGACGGCATTGACGGCGTCATGATACTTTTAAAGGGGTCGCTTGCGGCAATCAAAGAGGGTGCAGAAAAATCCCTGGTATGGGCGGGCGGCGGTGTTCACCTCACTGGTTTGATGAGCTGGTGCCGGCAAAGGGGCATGTCGGGCCTGGAATTTCTTACTGGGATACCCGGAACTGTCGGCGGGGCAGTCGCCATGAATGCGGGGGCCTTCGGGCAGGAGATCAATGAAAGAATCAAGACCCTTCAATTTGTGTTACCCGGAGGTTCACAGGTCGAAATGAACCGTTCAGAGCTCAAATTCTCATACCGTCGCCTTCACATGGAGGAAGGGCGGCTGGTGACAAACACCTGTTTCTGCCTGGACATGGATACACCGGAGGCGGTGTCTGAGAAAATGGACGGCTTTCTCAAAACTCGAAAACAGACCCAACCCCTGGAATACCCGAGTGCCGGCTCCGTGTTCAAAAACCCACCCGGTGCCCCGCGTACGGGCGAAAAATCTTTCGCCCCTACCCAAGGGGCGGGCAGGCTTATTGAGAAAGCGGGGCTCAAAGGAAAGAGAATCGGTGGCGCCATGGTTTCGGAGAAACATGCCAACTTCATTGTGAACGACGGCGGCGCCACCGCCGGAGATATTCTGAGGCTGATGGATCTGGTGCGTCTTGAGGTCAAACGGATGTCGGGCATAGACCTGGAGCCGGAAATACGGGTTTTGGGGAAATAGGCACGAAGGGTTTGGTCATAAACAAGATCGGTCAATATGGGCAATCTTAAGATGAAAAAAAGTTCCAAAAAACAACGGGTTCAGGCGGGCAGGCACGGGGACCGGCCCCTACGCCACAACAGGCGAAAATCTTCAAGGATTCCCGTTGCAGGCATCATCCGGAACATCGGCTCAGGAGTTCTGAAAGTCTTTGTATTCCTGTCTGTTTTGACCGCCATCAGCTTGACCTTCGTCATGCTCTACAACTACCTGCTCACTTCTCCCTACATGAAACTGGCGCATGTGGAGATCCGGGGGGTTGATAAAGGCATAAAAAATGAACTGCTTCAAATGTGCGGACTAACGTCTGAACAGGGATTACTGAGTCTCAAACTCGAAGCTTTGAAAAAACGAATGGAAGAGCATCCATGGGTCAGGACTGCTACCGTAGAAAGAAGATTTCCAGACACCTTGATTGTGGAGGTACAAAAAGAGGAACCGGTGATGTTGGTCTTGTTGGATCAATTTTTTTACATGAACAGACAGGGCCAGATGTTCAAACCGGTCTCGCGGGACGAGGAAATGGATTTTCCCATTTTGACGGGTCTTTCCAAAACAGATCCCGATCAAAAAGAAAAACTGGATCAAACGGCTCATGTGTTGAACGTGCTGAAAACGCAAAAAGACCGCTGGTCACTTCAAAACCTGTCCGAAATACATCTGAATCAAAATGACAGTATCTCTTTATATTTTAATCATATCCGGGCCGCGATCCGCATTTCCCGGCATAATCTGGCCCGCAACATGGAAGAACTGAAACAGGTGGCAAAACATTTGAGCAAATCAGGAAAAATCAACCTTGTGACCCAGATTGATCTGAACCATGTGGATGGTGCAATTGTATCTTTTAAAAAGAATCAGGTTTGAACAACCACGATGAGGTAATTTCTTATGGGCATGGACATTATTGTAGGCCTGGATATCGGAACCACCAAAATCTGTGCAGTGGTGGGGGAAGTTCGGCCTGAGGGCCTGGAAATCATCGGGATGGGAAGTCATCCTTCGGAAGGCCTCAGAAAGGGTGTTGTCATCAACATTGAGAACACCGTGAATTCCATCAAGGCGGCCATAGAAGAGGCGGAAACAATGGCCGGCTGTGAAATCGGTTCAGTATATGCCGGAATCGCAGGCGGGCACATCGAAGGGGTCAATAAACCAGGCATTATTGCCTTAAAAGAAAAGGAGGTGACAAAAAAGGACATTGAGCGGGTCATCGAAACGGCGAGCGCGGTGGCAGTCCCCATGGACCGGGAAGTTATCCACACGCTGGTTCAGGAATTTATTGTTGATGATCAGGACGGCATCGTGGACCCTTTGGGCATGTCAGGCGTTCGCCTGGAAGCGAAGGTCCACATCGTCACCGGTGCGGTGACCTCCGCGCAAAATATCATCAAATGCGCCAACAGGGCCGGACTGGACGTCTATGACATTGTACTGGAATCCCTGGCATCCAGCGAAGCAGTCCTTTCAAAAGAAGAACGTAATCTGGGCGTAGCGCTGATCGATTTCGGGGGTGGTACCACCGATCTCGCCCTGTTTTCCAAAGGCGCCATCAAACACACGTCGGTTCTGGCGCTTGGTGGCGACAACCTGACCTACGACATTGCCGTGGGTCTGAGGACACCCAAACTGGAAGCTGAAAAAATTAAAATCAAGTACGGGAGCGCCCTTTCATCCTTGATCGGTAAAGATGAAACCATTGAAGTCCCGGGAGTCGGCGGCAGAAAGCCAAGAACACTTTCGAGGCAAATCCTGGGAGAGATTCTGGAGCCGAGAGTTGAAGAGATCTTCACACTGGTTTACCAGGAGCTGGTCCGTTCGGGATACGATGAGCTTGCCAGTTCGGGGGTAGTCGTGACAGGCGGCTCCGCGGAACTCCCGGGCGTCAGCGAAATGGCCGAACAGATATTCAGCGCCCCTGCCCGTGTGGGCTATCCTGAGGAAATCGACGGCCTTGTGGATCTGATTAACAAACCCATGTATGCCACAGCCGTTGGCCTTGTTCTGTACGGCGCCAAAACCTACAAGCAGAAAAAGAAGTTTCGAATTCGGGATTCCAATATTTTTCATCTGGTGATGGCCAGGATGAAACGGTGGTTTAAAGATATTGTTTAACTTTTAACAAAAAAGGAGGGAGCAATGAAATTTGAATTTGTAGATGAAGTGGAAAAGGGAGCCTACCATGCCAGGATTAAGGTCCTGGGCATTGGCGGCGCAGGCGGAAATGCCATCAGCAACATGATCAATTCTGATCTCAGGGGCGTGGAATTTATTGTGGCCAATACGGATTGTCAGGATCTTGATCGATCATCCTGCACCCAGAAGATTCAGCTGGGACCTGAAATCACCATGGGTCTGGGTGCCGGGGCGGATCCGGAAATCGGCAGAAACTCCGCCGAGGAAAGTCTTCATGAAATCCGGGAAGTGCTGGATAAATCCGACATGGTCTTTATCACAGCCGGAATGGGTGGCGGAACGGGTACCGGCGCCTCCCCTGTGGCGGCCCGGGAAAGCAAAGAAAACAATGCGCTTACCGTGGCTGTTGTCACCAAACCCTTCAAGTTCGAAGGTGAAAAACGGATGAAGCAAGCCCTGGATGGCATTGAGCAACTCAAAAGGGAAGTTGACAGCATTATTGTCATCCCCAATGAGCGGCTCAAAACCATTGGAGAAAAAGCCACCTCTTTCAAAGAACTGATCGCCAAAGCGGACGATGTCCTGCTTCAGGCCGTTAAAGGGATTTCAGATCTGATCATGAGCAGCGGCTTCATCAACCTTGACTTCGCAGATGTCAGAAAAGTCATGTCGAGAAACGGAACGGCCATCATGGGTATGGGCCGGGCATCAGGAGAAAGTCGCGCCGTTGATGCAGCACAGCAGGCGATCAACAGCCCACTTTTGGAGGATATTTCCATTGAAGGCGCAAAAGGCCTTTTGATGAACCTGACCGGACCTCCTGATATGACCATGGAAGAAGTGGACGAAGCCTCAAGTTATATCAAAGAGGAAGCGAAGGAAGCAGAGGTATTCTGGGGTCTTGTCTATGATGACAACATGGGAGATGAAATTCAGGTCACCGTGGTCGCCACGGGGATAGATGGTTTGGAGGAAAAAAAGCCCGCTGGTCGCGTCGTGGAGCTGAACAGCGAGGTGCAGAAAAAATCCATTGAGGATTATGACAATGTGGTCAATTTGAGGAATGTAACCATTGAAGATATTGAGGAGGAATGGACCGTAAAAAAGGATGGCGTATGTCTGGATACGCCAACGTTTGTGAGAATGGGATCAAAACCGGACAATTCCCTGGATGAAAATTTTGATAAGAAAAAGAAAAAGAGCTTTTTTGATAAATTCCGCATTAAGGACAGTCTGGATTATCCCACGTTCCTTAGAGTAAAGGCGGATTAGCCCGTTAAACCATTTGAGATTGAAAGGGTTTAAAAACCGTGTCTGATGACATCACCGCCCTTTACCGTGCCGTATTGGCAAAAGAAAAGGGCGCCATTCGAAAAGACTGGGGGGGGAAGATGCCCGTTGCATTGGCATTCCCCAACCAATATCGATTGGGCATGTCAAATCTGGGGCTTCAGATCGTCTACAGGCTTCTGAATGAAAGAACGGATGTGGTGGCTGAGCGTTTTTTCCTGCCCGAGGGTCGGGAAATGGCCCTCTACCTTCGTGGTGAGGGGCCGCTTGTTTCCCTGGAATCACAGGCGCCGCTCGGAAACTTTGATCTGGCAGCTTTTTCTATTTCCTTTGAAAACGATTATCCGAATGTTCTTCAAATGTTGAAAATGGGGAAGATTCCACTCCTATCAGAGGAAAGAGGGGAAAAAGACCCTTTTGTCATGGCGGGAGGCGTTGCTTCTTTTCTCAACCCGGAACCATTAGCGCCCTTTGTGGATTTCTTTCTGTTGGGTGAAGCAGAACAGAACCTGTATCCATTCGTGGATGCCTTCCTGGAATTTAGAAGAAATAGTGTCAAACGAAGGGGCGTGCTCCTTCACCTCGCAAGGAATGTACCCGGCCTTTATGCACCATCCCTCTACGACGTGGCATACAAAAAAAACGGAACACTGAAGCATTTTTTTCCATCGGAAAAAGATGTGCCGGAGAAAGTCAAGGCATTACATTCTCCAAAAGGGGGATTTACGGATACGGGGATGCCGCTTTCATGTGTTACCACTCCGGATACGGAATTCGGCAGTAAGGTCCTTATGGAGGTAGGCAGGGGCTGTGGTCATGCGTGCCGTTTCTGTGCGGCAGGCTATGTTTACCGGCCACCGCGGGTTTACGGGGAATCCAAACTCAAGGAAGGCGTTAACGCAGCCTTCAAACAGTGTCTCCAGGTAGGACTGGTGAGCCCTGCTGTATCGGACGTACCGGGAATAGAAGCATTAATGGGCATGATTCACCACAATGGCGGCAAGTTTTCAGTTTCATCTCTGAGGGCCGAAAGTCTGACCCGGGGCCTTCTGGAACATCTGAAAAAATCAGGCCAGAAGACCATCGCCATTGCGCCTGAGGCGGGGAGCCAGAGACTTCGAAACATCATCAACAAGCATTTGACAGAGGAACAGATTCTAGGCGCTGTGCGCATGATCGCAGGTACCAGCGATTTTTCAATCAGGCTATATTTCCTCATGGGGCTTCCCACTGAAAGCTCCCGGGATGTGAATGAAATTACCGAACTGGTCAAAAAAATCAAGCACCAGATGGTCAAGGAATCGGCGGCCAGAGGAAAAATCGGCCGCATTAAACTCAGTGTCAATTGTTTTATCCCAAAACCCTTTACCCCTTTTCAGTGGTTTCCCATGGCGGAAGTCGGGTCGCTAAAAAAAAAACAACAGGAGCTGAAAAAATCGCTTGTTAAATCCGGCGGCATTATGGTTAATTCGGACGTTCCCAAATGGGCCTACATCCAGGCGTTGCTCTCACTTGGGGACAGACGGGTGGGCGCCATACTGCAAGGTGCTCACAAGCTGAATGGCAACTGGAAAAAAGCCATGCAGTTTTCTCAAATAAACCCTGATTTTTTCGTGCATCGCCCAAAAGAACCCGATGAACTTCTTCCGTGGGATTTTATTGATCACGGAATTACGAAGAAGCATCTTGAAACAGAATACCATCTGGCACTTGAGGGCAGGTTATCGGATATCTGCAGGGTGGGAGAGTGTGTCCGCTGCGGCGTATGCAGGGAAAATATCTAGTGTCCGTTCACAAATGAGAGAATTTGTTCGAGTTCAAGGAAGGCGAAAACTGTAACCGCAGGAATACATGGAAGTATTTCGAGGATTACAATTTTAGGCTGACGCCGAAATCGGGCAAATTGGCCATTTGTGGATGGGCACTAACTAAACCGAGGCAATCATCATGCTTAGAAAACTCGTGGTCGGCCCTTACCAGGCCAACTGCTACATTCTGGGTTGCGATCAGACCAAAGAGGGCCTGGTCATCGACCCGGGGGATGAAGCCGTTCGCATTGTAACGGAGATCTCCAAACTGGGACTTAAAATCCGCCAGATCCTCATCACCCACGGTCATGTGGATCATGTGGGTGGTGCCGGGGAATTGAAAGAAATCACCAAAGCCCCCGTATGGATACACCCACTGGATGCGGGCGCTTTGGGCTTCCCCTCTGACGGAGACCTATTTGAAGGCCAGAACATCTCCTGGGGAAAATTCACCCTTTCGGTGATCCACACCCCGGGCCATTCCCTTGGAGGCGTCTGCTTTCATGCACCGGGTGCGGTCTTCACCGGGGACACCTTGTTTGCCGGTTCCATCGGACGGACGGACTTTCCCGGCGGCAACCACTCGCAATTGATCCAAGGCGTTGTGGAAAAGATTTTCCCCCTCGGCGATGAATTGCGCGTCTATCCGGGTCATGGCCCCCACAGCACCATCGGCCAGGAAAGAAAATTCAACCCGTTTTTCAAGGGTTAGATGCCAGCCAACCGCAACGTAGCTCTCAAATCCGAACCGTCAGGTTATCGTGTGCCACGGTAACGGAATGGGGAACATCATGGTCCGAGAGAATCCGGTCCACGGTTTTCTGCCATTGTGCCTGGTTTCCGGGGATGGGGTACGGATCCTCCCCCCGGGCCGGCTTCAAAGGATCTTTGGGTTCATATTTCTTGGCCATATGGTTGGCCGGATCACCCGGAACCCTGTCCGCATCTCCCATATGGACCAGGTAGGTTTCTTTTTGGGGTTTGAGTCGTTTTATATATGTGATGGCATTTTGAAAACTCATATGGCTCGGCCGATTGTCAACGGGTTCATTCAGCCAGAAAGACTGCATGATCAAATGGTCACATCCCACCAATTCTGAAGACAACTCCGGGATGTGGGCAAAATCAGAGGTGTACAGAAGCCTCGTTTCCGCACCCGAACGATCCCGACCCTGAACCACAAATCCAACGGAACCCCTGGCAAAAAATCCATGGTCCGTTTTAAATGGAAAAATCCGAAATGGCCCTTGCTCGAGCCATTGCCCGGGTTCAATCTCCACGAACCGGATAACCCCCAGTTTTTCCAGATAGGCGAATTTGGCCTCAACCACTTCGCGCGTCTTCCGGGTCAAATAAACCGGAATGGGGGAAAAATCTTCCGCAGGCAACACCCTTTTGTATACAAAAAGCTCGTCCAGCCCGATATAGTGGTCATTATGTTCATGGCTGATCAGAACTGCATCGATTTTTTTCACCTGGTTCCGCGTCAATTGCTCTTTTGCATCGGGCCCACAATCAATGAGCAGGTTGGCGTCACCTTCAGTCAAAAGGATTGACGTGCGGTCCCGCCGTTCCTGTTGCGCCCTCATTTCTTCGCAGATGGCGCAGTCGCAGCTCATTTCAGGTACCCCCCATGCGGCGCCGGTTCCCAAAAATGTGATATCCATTATGGTCTGTTTCCCCTTTTCATCTGGAAATTTTCACTCTTTCTCATAAAGGGCCAAAACCCCTTCCATGGGGCTGAGTTCCTTCATAAGCCGAAACCCCGGATAGCGGGGCATGATTTTGTGAAGCCCGTAAACCATATAAATGGCCCCTTTCTTTGCCTTTTCCGCCAGCATTTGGGCAAATTCCTCATGCATGATCAGGTAAGTGTAAAACAAATCGAAATCGGCCAGATCGAGACCCGTTTCATGAATGATTCGACCATGAACCGTTTCATCCGTAGCGTCTCCTTGAAACAGGTAGACATTTTCATTGGGGGGCGATATTCCCGCCGCCTTCAATGTTTCCAGCAGCTCCCTTCGCAGCGGATCATATTCATCCAACGTCCATTCGTCCAATTCAACCCCAACGGAGACGCGCGTCAGATAACTGAAAAAGAGGTTGACCCTGCCATCGGCGCATCCCAGATCCAGAAAAGCACTCCGACCCGGCATGATGATGTTTTCCGCCATCAAACGCTCCGCGCAGGCCAGAAGGGTCGTCAGGTTCGTGGACCGCCTGAAACCCAGAGGGCCCACGTCGCCCACCTGTCTTGCATCAAAGAACCGGGCGAGTTTTTTCAGGCTGTTTCTTGATGGACAATCCATTTTCTAAAGATAAATTTTATCCGTTCATTCAACATGAAGAGGCAGTTTATTTCCACCCCCTCCACTTCCCGAAGGTCGTTGAGAACGGAAGGTTGAATGTTGTTCGTAATTTTCTTGCACATATAGTTGATGCAGATCACATGCCGCGCCATCAGCAGGCAACCCTTTTCACCCAGGAAGAAACACCCAGTTGCCTGGTGGCGTTCCCCCGGAAGGTCCACGCCAAGGAGCCTGTTAATCAGAAGAAGCCACGCGTCATACCTGCTTTCCAGCCCTTTGCCGCAGCAGGAACCGCCCTCTTCCTGGTCGCATTCCCTGCATAAATCCACCACGCCGGTCTTATCCATCTTTTGCCTGGAAGCTTTGACGGCAGAATTAAATTCAGACAGAAGACCGGCAATTTTTTCGTCCTTGAGAAAAAGATCCCCATAACCTTGAAACCAGGCTTCGGCCCAGGCAATTCTTTCCTTCACGGGGCGGTTAATGGATATGGGATGTGACGAATTGAACATCACCATTTTTCCCTCCCCCAATGGCAATCAAAATAATTCATATCTACTGCATCATTACCTGCGAACATGTAACCCGATTAAGGTCAGGTGTCAAGGGAAGCGGGGATCATTTCTTCCTATCTCATCTTATTCATCGCTGTTCGAACCAAAGAAAACCTTGACAGAAAAAAAGACCGGCTTATTTTAGGTCTCTAGAACAAGTTTTCGACATTTTGAGTTCCCCTGTGAAAACTAAAACATTGAGCCCCCAAAGGCATTGTGTTACGATGACGAGTGTGGGTTAATTCTTGATTTTTTTCTTTCCAAAAGAAGCCTTAAAGACCAAGAATAACAAGAGGTTTTGGGTTTATGCCCCTTTTTTTGAAGGTTGTTGTTTTTTTTGCCGCTTATCTCGTTGTACAATTCTTACGCCCTGAGAGTGCTTTTGCGTGGGGGCCGGGCGTTCATACCGCCATTGCATTGGGTTCCCTTGATGCGGCCTATCAACTGCTGCCCTCCATCGGCAGGACTATTAAAGCCTTTCCCATTGAATATCTGTACGGGTCGCTTTCTGCTGATTTTTTTATCGGAAAAGGAAAAAAGAAGCGCTCAGGGGCACCCCACAACTGGGAGGGGGGCTTCAAATTCCTCAGCGACGTAAGCGACGACCGGGAAATGTCTTACGCCCTGGGCTTTTTATCACATCTGGCAGCGGATATTATCGCTCACAATTATTTCATTCCAAACCTCATCAGCGCCTACCCTGGCAAAGGAAAGATGGGGCATCTGTTCTGGGAAATACGATCCGACTATTTGATCGGGACCGGTTACACCAGTATTGCCAACGGCGTCCTCAACATGGACCACCAGGTGTGTGACGACCTGTTGAAGCTCCTTGGCGGAAAGAAAAGAAACCGGCTTAAAACCAAAAAACGTGTTTTCACCCAGACCGTCAAATTTTCAGACTATCTTTACACAACCCGCAACCATTTCTTTGGAACCAAGGGCGCACGGGGACGTGTTTTCCATGAATATCTTGCCGTGATGGTGGACCTCTCCCGTCGCCTGGTTTACGACTTTCTGAAACACCCCGAATCTTCCCCTTGCCTGCACTATGATCCCATGGGCACCCAAAACCTCCTCATTGCAAAAGGAAAACGGTCTTTCCCCCCCAGGATCTTCAAAGCAGCTGCCACCAGCCCTCACTTCGAGGTGGATGAAAAACTCCTCTACTTATGAACACCATCAGAATTCTCCCGGAGAAGGTTGCGTCCCAGATTGCTGCAGGCGAAGTCATCGAAAGACCTGCTTCCGTCGTCAGGGAACTCATCGACAACAGCATCGACGCAAAAGCCGATAGAATTTCTGTCAAGATAGAAAGAGGCGGCAAAGGCCTCATCAAAGTCACGGATAACGGCATCGGCATGGGTAAAGATGATCTTCTCCTGTGCCTTGAAAGACATGCCACGAGCAAAATCAGAACGGCCTCGGACCTGGTGAAGGTCACAAGTTTTGGATTCAGGGGGGAAGCCATCCCCAGCATGGCGGCAGTGTCCCGCATGCAGATCACATCCCTGCCGCAAAAGGAGCTCCTGGGAAACCGGGTCAGGATGTCTGGTGGGAAACTGCTGGCCATCGAGGAAACGGGTGCCCCGCCAGGCACCATTGTGGAAATCAAGGACCTGTTTTTCAATATTCCTGCGCGGCGCAAGTTTTTAAAAACCCCGCGCACGGAAATGAACCATATTGTGGATACGGTTTTAAGGGCTGCCATGCCTTTTCCGAACATTTCCTTTCGCTTGGAAGAAGGGAATAAAGGGATTCTTCACCTTCCCGCATCCCCGAACCCCCGTTTGCGTCTCTCCCATCTCATGGGCAGGACCACCGGCCAATCCATATTGAGTGGTGAAAGCCAACAGAAAGATCCCCATATTGCCATCCATGTGGCCCCTGCGGACTTTGCCAGGAAACGGGCCGACCGATTGTTCGTTTATGTCAATGGTCGGAATATCAGAGATCGGTTTGTGACAAAAGCCATTCTGGAGGGGTACGGTCAACGTCTGATGAAGGGTCGCTACCCACAGGCTCTGGTCTTCATCACCATAGACCCGGCCCAAATTGATGTGAACGTACATCCCACCAAACAGGAAATCAAATTCCAAAACGGCCGGCAGATCTTCAGGGCCATTGCCGCTGTGGTCCATAAGACGCTTGCGCCTGCTGGCCGGGTTTTTTCGGACACCTCACAACCCTACAAAAACCAAAATGCCCAAGAACCAACACCTCCGGCACCCGCGATCTTCGAACGTGCCGAAGCCTATGGTCTGCCGCTTGCGCAAAAACCTCGCCCAATCCCGAAAGAAGCGCCCCTTCAGGTAACTGAAACCCGTATGCCTCAGATTATCGGACAACTGGGGAACATGTATATCCTGTGTCAGATGGAGGATGGCCTTCTGATTGTAGATCAGCATGCCGCCCACGAGAGAATCGTTTACGAAACCCTCAAAAAATCTCTTCTTTCAGCCAAAATCGAAATACAAAACCTGCTGATTCCAAACGAAATGGAGTTTTCTCTGAAAGAAAAAGGGATTCTTCTGGAGAAGGGTCATGTGCTGGCTGATTTCGGCATTGAGCTGGATCATTTCGGGGGCAATACTTTTTTGCTGCGAGCAGTCCCTGCCCTGCTCAAAAATGTGAACTGGCAAACACTTATTTCCGAATTTGTTGCAAAGCTGGAAGAAGGTGGCCCGCCTGACGGCGCCCATATTATGGACGAGGCCGTTAAAATCATGGCCTGCCACGGCGCCATCCGGGCCGGACAACACCTGACGCTGACGGAGATGTCCAATTTGATGCATCAGCTCGATAGCATGGATCTCCCCACAAATTGTCCCCACGGAAGGCCCATTTTTCAGAACTTCACCTATTTTGATATGAACAAGATGTTCAAGAGAATTGTATAGAGAGCTCAAAGCTCAAAGGGCGTAGCTGATAACGCTTTTACCTTTCAGCTTTTACCTTTGAGCCAATAACATGTTGGACCCCAAAAAACCAAAAATCATTGTCATCGCAGGCCCTACAGCCAGCGGAAAAACCGGACTGGCCGTTGCGCTGGCCCTTTCTCTCGGCGGCGAGATCATTAACGCCGATTCCATGCAGGTCTACCGGTATATGGATGTGGGCACTGCCAAGCCCACCCTCGAAGAAAGGCGCGGCGTTATTCATCACCTCCTCGATGTTGTGGATCCCGACGAGGACTTCAATGCGGCCATGTACCGTCAAATGGCCCTTCCACTGGCAAAAGGGATTTGTGCAAAAAATATCCCCTGCTTTATTGTGGGAGGCACCGGACTCTATATCAGATCGCTATTGGGGGGACTGGTTGAGTTGCCCCCTTCAGACCCAATGCTTCGGGAACGTCTAAATCTTGAATGTGATAGCAAAGGGGCACCGAAACTACACCAAAAACTGGCTGAACTGGATCCTGAAAGGGCTGAATCGATCCACCCCAATGACAGGCTTCGAATTATCAGAGCACTTGAAATCATTCAACAAACCTGCCAACCGGCCTCTGATCTCATGAATCAGCACCGGTTTGGAAACCAGGATTTCTTGGCGTTAAAACTCTGCCTGCAGGTGGAGAAAGAACAGCTTTACGACCGCATTAACGAACGCAGTGAAAAAATGATTGATTGCGGTCTTATAGAGGAAACAAAGCGTCTCATGGAAAAGGGGTATGGCCTTCATCTTAAATCCATGACAGCCATTGGTTATCGCCATATCCTCAAATATCTGCAAGGGGAGTGGTCCCTTCAAAAGGCGACGGAGATGCTTAAACAGGATACCAGAAGATACGCAAAACGCCAGATGACCTGGTTCAAAGCAGAACCGGATATGATCCATATGGATCCTGACGATGAGACCCTGGCAGTAAACAGGATTCGTGATTTTCTGGCGGAAAGCGCTTGACCTTTTAGCATTAATTTTCTATTTCAAAGCTGGTAGCATGATTTCTTCGCGTTTTTGAAAATCGCTATAATTCGTTGGTCTTTTTGCTCGGTTAACAACCGATCTACGGAGGCAATTCAATGGGCGATATCTCGAAAAAAATGTTTTATAGAACCCTTGCCGCTTCCCTGTTGGCGTTTCTTTTTATGCAAGGTTGTTCTCAGACCTCCAGGGGACCCGAAGGAGTTCTGAATACCCCCGCCCATCATGTATCCAGCGGTTTCAAGTTCCTTCAAAAAGACTACAATGCCGATGCTCGAAGGGAATTTGAACTGGCCCTTCAACTGGACCCCTACTACAGTGCTGCACACCGAGGGCTGGGATTGGTATATGGAAAAGCAAATGAATTCGAATCGGCATTCGATGCCATGCGTGAGGCGCGAGACGATGCAAGCAGCGGTGAACAAAAAGCGCTGGCCTATGTGGGTTTCATGCGTCTTTATACCATGCGCAAAAAAGCGGGTTGGCTGGAACAAGTGGAAGAACGCTTCAAAGACGCGTTGAGATGGAAAAACGATCTCCCCCAGGCCTATTTTTATATGGGCATTGCGTATAAACACGCAGATCGAATCACTGATGCAGAGCGATCATTAAACCAGGTGCTTAAACTCAACCAGTCTCTGGTAGCTGAGGCCAAGAAAGAATTGACCGCCCTTCACAAACCTTAATGATTAGCAGGGTCCAGCTTGAGAGGAAAAAATATTTCCACATGACAAGGGGAAGAACCCAGAGAAAACATTTCTTTATCATTTTTCTCATCGCTTTTCTTTTTTCCAGTCTGCAATTTTCGCAGGCGTTTGCTGGAGACATAAGCGAAAAAAAGGATTGTTTCGCCATCGGCACAGGGACCATTGTCAAGGGAAACCTGGTTCAGGGAAAAAAAAGCGCAATTCGTATGGCTTTGCTCAAAGGGGTCGAGAACTATCTGGTTCGCCTGCTGGGAAATCAGGCAGTTGCCACACACTTCGAAAGCCTCGCAAATGAGATTCTTCCTACTATAGATCAGGAGATTGAGAATTTTCATATCCTTGCGGAACAGCAGGTGGGGAATCGGTATCATGTTTTTGTAAAAATGAAGGTCAACGAAAATAGCGTGGCGGAAAAACTGAGGGAAGCGGGCGTTTTTCAGACCGTTAACCGATCCGTTAAAGTTCTGTTCATGGTTTCGGAAACCCGCGGGCCCGTTGAGGTGTTCTGGTGGCAGGATGCAGCTGCTCACCCGTCCCTCACCCCCATTGAGCTGGCCTTGCATAGCGTTTTCCAGGACAGGGGATTTAATCCTGTCAACCGCATCATGGATCTTCCACCCTCAGACGTTTTGTCAGGACAATTTCCCGCCAATCTTCTACCGGAAGATGCAACCGAATGGGGAAGGTTCTTTTCAGCAGATGTGGTGGTTTACGGCGAGAGCCTGATCCTTGAAGATATATTGCTCCTGAATCTGAAGGCCATTGATGTACGAAAGGGGATTCAAATTTGCGAAAAATCGGGCTCTCAAGAAATACCGCGAGGCACGGTGGACAGCGAAAAGATTTTGGACATCATGAGGAAATGCGTTAACCGATTGGCAGTCGATCTATGCCCTTGCATTCTCAGAAATATCAACACGGAACCTGAAGCGGACAATCAACTGGATGTTACCCTGGCAGGCATCAGCCAACCAAGGCAATTTCAAACGTTTTCTGAATTCCTGAAGGCCCATGTGCCCGGCGTGAAAACCATTATCCCCTCCAGAATCAGTGATGGTTCAATGTCCGCCACCATTGATTTTCAAGGGGACCGGATCACATTCATCAGCCTGGTGCTTAACCATCAAAACCTTCCTTTTCCACTACACCTGGGCCAAACCGACACTGACAATATCCTTTTCTACCTTGAATAGACCTTTCCTATGACCATTCCGAATTTGATCAGTATCTTCAGAATACTCCTGGTGCCCGTTTTCCTGGTTTTCATCATCAACAACCGCTTTCTGGCCGGCCTCATGGTTTTTGTTCTGGCAGGATTGAGCGATGCCGCCGACGGCATGGTGGCGCGGCTTTTCAATCAGAAGAGCCGTCTGGGGTCCTATCTTGACCCTTTGGCGGACAAATGCCTTCTGGTCGCTGCGTTTATCTGTCTTGCCGCCATGCACATTATTCCCATATGGCTCACGGTCCTTGTCATCACCCGGGATATTTTGATCCTGCTCGGAGCGGGCATACTTTTCTTGAAAAACGGCGTGTATACTGTAAAGCCCTCCGTATGGGGAAAAGCAACGACCTTCTTTCAACTGGCTACAGTGTTCCTGGTCCTGGTTGAAAAACACTTTCACCTTTTTTCACAATATGTATATGTAGTATATGGGGCAACAGGAACATTAACCGTAGTATCGGGCTTGCTTTACATACGGTCCTGGTTTTTCACCATGAAAGGCGGCCCGAAAAACAGCCGATGATGGGCTGAACAAAATTTCCTTATTCGAGCACATATTACATCTTGACATTCGTTATTGTAACTGGCATACATGGCGACTCATAGGCGCGTAGCTCAGGGGGAGAGCACTACCCTGACACGGTAGGGGTCAAGGGTTCAAATCCCTTCGCGCCTACCAGAATTAAATCAATGACAAAAGGTCAATTCCGAGAGGGGTTGGCCTTTTGTTTTGGCATACCGGAGCTCACCCCGTTGTTCTGGAAGCTTCAACGGATAATAACGCCTCGGCCCCGGAGATAGTCTTTCAAGTCGCCAATCCCAATCATCCCAAAATGGAACACCGAAGCGGCAAGCAAAACTGTGGCGCCTGCCTGGACGGCCTCATAGAAATGTTCCAAGTTTCCTGCACCACCGGAGGCCACCACGTCGGCCGAAACCGCTTCCTTAATGGCCCTGATCACCGGCAGATCAAAACCGGTCTGCGCGCCGTCGCCCGCTTTGCTGGTAGGGAGAATAACCGGAACACCGTATCCGTCAACCCGCTTTGCCCATTCGATGGCATCCTCGCCGGTAGCTGTCCGTCCCCCGTCGATATAAACTTCATAGCCTGAGGGCATGGCCTCGTTCTGATCCACGTCGATGGCCACCGTCACCTTTTCGGGGCCGAGCGCTTTGACCATTTCTGCGATCAGTTCAGGCTTCCTAAAAGCGGCGCTGCTGGTAGACACCTTGTTTGCGCCCGCGCCCAGCACCAGTTCGGCCGATTTCACATCAGAAATCCCGCCGCCAACGGTCAATGGCACCGTCGTGACCTCAGCGACGCGTTTGACGACGTCCAGCATGGTGGCTCTGCCTTCCACTGTGGCTGTGATATCCAGCAGCCCCAGTTCGTCTGCGCCAGACTCGCAATACGCTCGTGCGCATTCGGCTGGATCCCCAGCGTCTCGAATGTCCACAAAGTGGACCCCTTTGACGACGCGTCCGTTCTGCATGTCTAGGCACGGCATGATTCTAATGGGTTGGTCCATTGTGTACCTCCTCATTTTTCTAAATGGTTAATCAGAGTTTCCAGATAGCGTGATTTTATTTGCTGATTTGCAAGGGCCTGTTTGAACGGCGGAAGTTTCAGAATGACGCCCAAAACTCCGGCCATGGCGCGATGGCTCCATAAGACCCGATTGTCAAAAAACAGGTTCTGCAACTTACCCCGTTCAATGGCCATCAACACCGTCCTGTGTGTTCCATTCAGGGGAGTAATAACCCTGCTCGGTCGGGATTTCAAGTAAATACTGTCCTTTGGGCAAATTCTAACGCAAACACCACATCCCAGACAGATATCTTCATGCACCTTCGCCACTTTCATTTCGGGTTTGATGGGGTCGTTCGATGACACCAATGTCATGGCTTCTACGGGGCAGGCCGTCACACACTTGCCACATCCGTTGCAATCAGATTCGGTCACAACCGGAATAAAGTTGGTTGTATGGACAGGATTCAGAATTGCAAAACGCCGGGCGACAATCATAGCCTCACAGCAACATCCACAGCAGTTGCAAATGAAATTAACTTCCTCCCTTACATTTTCACCGAACTGAACCAGATTGTGCTCGTAAGCTGCCTGCAATAAATCAAAGGCTTCTTCCGTCTCTATGGAACGGGCCCAGCCGTGCCTAATAAGCGACGCGGCTGTGGTATTAAATGTCATGCATATTTCATGCGGTGCGTTACAGGCTCTCCCCAGATGATGCATCTTGTGACGGCAGTAACAGATCCCAACACTCCGATGAGTCGCACGCTTAATGACTTCGGTCGCCCGCTCATAATCCAGAACATACAGTGCATTTTCTTTGGACAAGGCAGGTTCATGGACAAAGGTACGCCCCAGCTGAGTGTGACCTTGAGTGAATAGCGCCCTGATGAAATCCTCTTCCACATTTATGTATTCATAAAACAGTTCGCTTAATATCTTCTGATCGATGTCATCCCGCACACGCATTAAGGAAAACTCGAAAAACCCCGCCATCGGTGGCGGCAGAATATAAACGGACTCCCCATTTTGTTCGATGTCAAGCAGGATGGCACGACCAGCCAATTCATCCAGCACCTTTTGAGTGCCGGTCAGGTCCATTTTCCAGATGCGGCTGGCTTTTTTCGCTGTGAAGGGTTTGATAGGCATGAGCGAAACCAGTTTGGCCTCTTTCTCACTAAAAAGCATTTTCAAGATCTTGAATAATAGTTCAGAAGGGCATGCACCCTGAGGAAAGCGATCCAATCTGTCTGCTAACTTGTAATAACCGGTTTTGATTGTGTTATGAGCCATGATTATATTTTTCTCTTTCTAACCATTGGCCATCAGCAAAATTGCCTGTTTTTTTGTTCTTGAATTTGCTTTTTTTAAACCATCTTCTTTCCTTGCACCCTTTGAAAATCAGTCTGTGGCCCTGTCCCACAAGTTACAGAAAGTCGCCTTTTCATCGGGACTGCATGATTTCATGACGGCCCATCGTAGCGTAATGGGAGCAATGAGCGTTGTTACAAAGGCCATCAAGATAAGGGCGGAAAACTGGTTCTGGGTAAGCAGGGGCTCTGATATGGACTTGGCGGCCATTAATTTATTGCTTAGATTAATTATGATGGTCGCAACAACGAGCTCCACCGCACCCCGGCCATTCATTCCAAAACCCACGATGGCCGATGCCCAGGGGCGATGCCCGAAGAGGCTCAAGCCCAATCCGCATCCGATGAATTTGCCCAATATGGCGACCAAGGTTAATATAAAGGCAAACATCATGAAAGACCATTCATAGGAAAAATGGAGATGAAATGAGAGGGATGCGAAAAAGATGGGAACAAGAAATCCATAACTCAGCCCGAAAAATCGATCGCTGATCGCCTCATAGATCTTTTTATCCATAATCTCTTTACGGACGAACTGACCCGCTAAAAAGGCGCCTATGATGAGATGAAGCCCTGCCAGTTCTGCAAGATATCCCATGACAAGCGCCGCTACGACGGCAAAGGTGAATGCCTTGCCTTCCCGGTCGTGCAAGTTTCGGGTAAGCCTTGGAACAACAAAATGGCCAAGGAGCATGGTGATTCCGAAAAATGCAAAGACTTTTAATATGACCACAGAAAGGGAGACAAAGGCAACAGTTCCTGTTTTAACCAGGCCAAACATAATCGAGATACCTATCAATGAGAGGATATCATCGGCTATAGCTGCGCCGATAATGATATGTCCCAGTTCCGTGCGATTGATCCTCATGGAATGCAGAATTACGCTCTGGACGGCGATCGCCGTAATTGAAACTCCAAGGCCCACGAAAAGAGACTGGTACACCGTACCGTCAAAGAATCTACAAGTGAAATAGCCGAGAACGAAGGGGAGAATAAAACCACCGAGGGCCACGGAAAGGCTAGGCCAAATGTGTTCCAATAATTCTTTGGGGTCCATTTCCATTCCGGTGTAAAACATGACAAAGAGAATTCCCCATTCGGCCATGAGTTCAAGTGCGGGTGATGCGATGATAAGGCCCAATAGTGATGGTCCTAGAATAATCCCAGCCAGCAACTCGCCGAGCATGGCCGGTAAACCAAACCGGGTGAAAAAGCTTCCCAGAATCCAGGCTACGATGAGAATCAGGAGGATATTGAGTATAAGCTCGCTTGTAATCATAACTGTTTTCCCAGGAACAAGGCTTTTCCCATTTTCGAATTCAATTTATAGCAATTAAAACCTGCTGATTCATACAAAATTTCTCGCCGTTGTATTCCCCTCCAGAACTTTCGGGGTCAACTTGCAGCACCCCGATCTTAATATGGATTTTTTTAGAGATTCTAAAATTTTCAACAATTCTTAGGTGTGCGCATTCCTTTCCCCTTGCGAATGGGAAATCATTTTTTGTTATGTTTACCTGACGATATTTGCCGGCCCATTCATATCAGAAATACCGGCTTGTTTTGTCCCCTTTGCCGACCATACCGCGAAGCAGCAACAAGGTCTGGTTTCGGTCCTCCACCTGCAGGGCCTGCTCCAGACCGCCCGTATCCAGATTCACGTTGATGGCTTCTTTGGTGAGCTGCAACCCCATGGGGTTTTTGCTGTTCATGGTTCTGGCCAGCTCCATTGCGGTGTTCAGGAGTTGATCCGATTCCACCAGCCGGCTGCAGAGCCCCAGGGCCATGGCTTCATCAGCCGTCATGAAGTTGCCCGTGAGCATAAACTCATAGGCCCGTCCCGCGCCGATCAACCGGGGTAGGAAATAGCTGCAGGCCATATCGGCCCCGCCCAGTCCGATGTTGATGTAGGCGGCTGAAAACCGTGCATCCGGGGTGATCACCCTTAAATCCGAGGCCATGGCGAAACTGAAGCCTAAGCCCGCGGCAGCTCCGTGAACTGCTGCAACAATGGGTTGCGGTGCCTGGCGCATGGCCAGGTTGATCCGGGCGAGGCGTGCCTGAAACCGGTAAAACGCATCCGGTGACATGCCAGGGGCCGTCTTCATGATTTCTTTCATGTCCAGACCCGCGCAAAATCCTCGTTTACCGTTCCCTTTGAGCACCATCACATGGGTTTCAAGGTCATAAAGACGCTCTTTCCAGAAAGCCTCCAGCTCTTCCATCATCTGAATGCTCACGGCATTGTATTTGCGCGGCCGGTTCAGACTCAACACCCCGATGCCTGGTTCGACGATTTCATATTCGATGGTTTCGTAATGCATGCAGTCTCCTTGGGGTGTTGGGTGCTAGGTTTTGAGCCGTGAGGAAGATCTGATTCGATTTGAAAAAAGTTTGGCGCAAGAATGGCAATAATGGTGATGCTCCTTCACAGCCGCGTGGTCAGTGGTCTGCATTTCAACATGCCTCATAAATTTCTGTGAGGCAAAAAAACACCCGCATGCTTCACAGCGTTCCAGCGCATTAACGCCGATCACTTCATCGCGGATGGAAATGGTGCGGATGCCATTCTCATCGGTCATATGAATGGCGCCCGTGGGACAGATATTAGCGCAGGTGCCACACCCGATGCAGAGCCCCTCTTTGGGAACGACAAAACTCATACCATCACGGTCAGTTATTGTGAGGGCCGCGACATCCACAATTTCCCTGCAAACATGAATACATAAACGGCAACGAATGCAGCCATCGGCAACCGGGCCCAGCGACACGCCATAGGCTTCCGCCAGGTCTCTGATCCGTTTGGATTGCGGCGCCATGGCAAACAGGTTCCGGAAGGCGATAGCCCTCGCGTTTTCAACCCGTTCACCCTGTGTTTTTACTACCAACCCCTCCCTGGCCTTCAAAGCACAGGAAAGTAAAATCCTCGGTTTTCCGGAACGATCCAAAACTTCAACGCCGCATAATTTACAGGCCCCGATGGGCTTGAGGGCTTCATGATAGCAGAGGGTGGGGACCTGGATACCGTTTGCCCGCATCACCTTGAGAATGGTCATCCCATCGGCGACCTCAAATTGATCGCCATCAATCATGATTTTGAGCATTTTCGAAATTTCCTTTCCTTCACCGCTTCACTTCTCAAAAGGGGAGGGTTTCTCCTTCTAATCCTTTAGAAGGCGCAGACAGTCCTGTGGTAAGCGGTGGGTCCCTTCTCCATCCAGCGTCACCTCCATCAGGGCGTCAGGGTCGTTTTTGACCATATCCGGGTCCGTGACGATGCCGTGCAGGCCAACATACCGATCCATATACCCCTGCCAGTCGTCATCCTGCGATTTCCGATAGACCTCTACGCGATCTCCCCTTCGAAAGCTCATGATCTTCTCCCATTGGATTGTTAAACCGTCAGTTTCGGTGGTTTTATCTCCGCATGACGCCTGCCCGTGGTTTCCCTGGCGCAATCCAGACACAGCAAGCCTTTTTTCAATTTGGGCCCGATCCCTTTGACCCGCTTGGCGATGTAATCGTGGTAGCGTTCCGGACCGATCACTTTCCCGCAGGCTTCGCACCGTTCCACTTTGAGGCGGTTCAAAATTGTTCCGCAAAGATTCAAAACGCGATCCTGGCCCACGTCCAGCATCCGAATGGCTTCGGTGGGGCAGTTGGATGCGCATGCGCCGCACAGAATGCAACGCTCCGCTGTGACCCTGAAATCGGTAGGCTCCTGATGATCAAAGTTCAGATAGCCCAGTTTCAGCGCATCAATCCCCATCTTGTTTCGGCACACATCCATACAGGTACCGCATCGGATACAGACATCGCACCGAAGGCAGCGCCTGGCTTCCTCCCTGACCGCATTTTCCGAATACCCCAGTTCCACCTGTTGAAAGGTAACCCGTCGCCGTTCATCATTGAGCATGGGCATTTGAGGCCGTTGAAGTGCCATCTTGGTGGAGGCTGGAATCTCAAGAAATTCCAGCCGGGCCCGGCGCACGGGCACGACAGGCATTCTGGGTTGGGGAATTCCTGAAAGGTACCGGTCAATGGCGTCCGCGGCCCGTTTGCCGCCCCCGATGGCTTCCACCACCGTGGCCGGTCCCACCACCGCGTCGCCGGCTGCGAAGAAGCCCGGAATGGACGTTTCCATGCTCATGGCATCCGTCTTAACGGTACCCCGTTTGGTCCAATGCAACCCATCCAGGGCTTCAAACCCTTTGGGATCAACCCGCTGGCCGATGGCTGAAATCACCGCATCCACCTGGATTTCAAAATCACTGTCCTCAATGGGGACCGGTCGTCTTCTGCCGCTCTGATCTTCCGGGCCCAGTTCGGTTCGGACACAGCGAATCGACGTGACGTTGCCGTCCTGTCCCCTGATTTCCACGGGAACCGTGAGAAAGGAAAAATCAATTCGCTCTTCCTCGGCCTGCTCCACTTCCTCTTCATTTGCGGGCATATCGGAACGGGACCTGCGATAAATAATGGTGACCGCTTCACAACCGAGTCTCAGAGACGTTCTGGCCGCGTCAATGGCCGTGTTGCCGCCCCCCAGGATGGCGACCCTAGCCCCTGGTTTTCGCCGGTCCCCGAGGGAAACCCGCCGAAGGTAAGCGATTGCGTCCACCACCTGTGGGTAGTCGTCTTCCCCCTGAATTCCGATTTTGTAGGCACTATGGGCGCCGATGGCGATCAGAAAGGCTTCAAACCCTTCCGCTCTCAACTGATCGAAAGTGACATCTTTTCCCAGACGGGTATTGAGTCGAAATTCCACCCCCAACTCTTCGATCATGCCCACTTCCCGGTCAATCACCTCCCTGGGAAGGCGGTAACGGGGAATTCCCACCATCATCATCCCGCCTGCCACGGGAAGGGCATCCAGGACCGTCACCCCGTAACCTTTTAAAGCCAGAAAAAAAGCGGCCGTCATGCCTGCCGGACCCGCACCGACAATGCAGACTTTCCGGTTCTTGGGCGGTGCCTTATCCGGGTTTTTGTAGAGCCCATCCGACATGGCCCTTTCGGCGGCAAATCCTTTGAGGTATTTGATGGAAATGGGGCTATCGATTCGGCCCCGGACACACATGAATTCACAGGGGTTGGTGCAGATCAGGCCGCATACCCAGGGGAATGGATTATCTTTTCGGATGAGGGCAATGGCCTCCCCATCATGTCCCTGACCGATAAGGGTGATATAGCTCGGCACATCAATCCCGGCGGGACACGCCACCTGGCAGGGTGAGGGGATCAATCGGGCACAGTCCGTCACGGGGCATATGCGGGTGTCCAGGTGGCTTTTGAAGACTTCCCGGTGTTCCGCCAGCACGGAGATCAGCATGGCGCCGGTACTGCGGCACGCGTCATCCGGACCCTCTTTTTCAAGGGCGGAAGCCAGGGTCTCCATGGTGGGGATGTGATCAGCTCCCCCCCCTCCGGACGATACATCCTCCAAAAGCTTCAGTATCTCTTCGGCCCTCTGCCGGCATCGTGCATGCTTGAGCTTTCCTTCCGAGATGATTACAGCAAGTCTTTCAATGGTATCGGCGACGGGACAGACCGGCTTTCCCATAATTTTCACCTTATCTATCAATCCGCAATCCGCAATCCGCAATTCGCAATCACAAAGACGTTGTTGCCCGGACGTGACGCTCACGCCTCAGGGGCGGAATGTCGTTGGCATCTCCGAAATGGAGACAGTGCGTGGTACACACGGTCACGCAGGCCGGTTTCAGGCCCTGGTCAACCCGGTCCATGCAATAATCGCACTTGACCACTTTGCCCAACTCCCCATTCCATTGAGGGGCCCCCCACGGACATGCGGACATGCAGGTTTTACAGCCCACACAAATGGAATGATCCACAAATACAATGCCGTCTTTGGGTCTTTTCTGCATGGCCCCCGTGGGACACGCTGCCACACACCAGGGATCTTCACAGTGAAAACAGGGCATAAACGTGTAAGCCGCCCGGGGCAGATTCCCGATAAAGGAAGGTCCCACCGTCACAATTTCGCACAATCTGGGGCCCACCGGCAACTGCTTGTTGCTCTTGCAGACCACTTCACAACTTCGACAACCGATACACTTTTTTGCATCCTGAAACAGGTAATACTTGCTCATTTGCTTCCTCCGGGTCGGCTTCTGCTTTTCAGGAAACCGGTTCCACCTGAACAAAGGTGTCATGTAACGCGGGACTACCGCCGATCTTGTCAGAGATGTTGGCCATGAGAAGGCTGTCGTTTAAGCCCTTCTGAAAAGAGCGGCTCGCTGATTGCACCTGATGCCCGTACCCATGCAGCATGAAAACGGCTTCGGGGTGAATCAATTCCGTCACAAACGCCTTGATTGTGCCTTCTCCCTGCCCGGATGATACCTTCACCCAGGCGCCGTCGCTGATCCCCATGCCCCGGGCCCGGTCGGCGTTGATCCAGAGCCTGTTTTCAGGCATGATCTCGTTGAGATAGGGATTGTTCTGGGTGGAGACATGGGTATGAAGAGCGCAGCGGCCCACCGTGAGCCTGAACAGGTTGTCGGCCGCCGACGGAACCCTTTCATATTCGGGAAAAGATTTAAAACCCGCATCTTCAAGCAGAGAAGAAACGAATTCAATCTTCCCAGACGGTGTTTTAAACTGGATTTCGTCATTTCGATCCCAGAGAATCTGCTGGGTCGTATACGCCACAAAACCCTTCTTATCAAAGTTCTCAATGGAAAACCCGGTTCCCTCAAGTTGCCATTTGACCAGATCCTCCATATTTTCGTAAGGGAAGAATTGCTCCAGATCCATCCGTTGTGCAATCTGTTTCAAGATCATGGCCCCGGGCCGGGTATCATAGCGTGGCGTTGTGGCCTGGCGCCGCAAAAACATCTGGGGTTTCAGTCCATTGGCCTGCTGAACAGAGTCGGTTCGCTCCAGGTAGATGGACTCCGGCAGTATCACATCCGAATAACCGGCAATATCGCTGTGGTTGATTTCAATGGTCACAATGAGATCCAGCTTGTCCAATGCTTTTTGTGTATTCTGGGTATCCGGAATGGACATCAGCGGTTCAAAACGGTAAGAAAACAAGGCTTTGATGGGGTAGGGATCATCATTTAAAATCGCCGTGGGCATCATCTGGGCGACACCATGGTTTGCGTCCGGAAGGGGGAATTCGGGGGTGCCCACCTTGTCAAAACGGGGTGCCTTAATCTCTGAGAAGGCCTGTTCGGTCAATTTTCGAGCAGGTTTCCCTCCCACCTGGCCGGGCCCTTTCTTAAAAAAAAGACCGCCTTTGGCTTCCACGCTCCCCATAAGGGCATTGAGGATAAAAATGGATCGACGCATATAAATTTCATTGACATTGCTGGCGCCGCGATATCCAAAATGAAAGACAACCGAAGGCTTTTCGCCGCTGATTTCACGGGCCATATCCACCATTTCCGTTGCCGGAATACCGGTCTCCGCTTCGGCCCATTGCGGCGTGTAGGGCTGTACAAAATCCCGAAGTTTCTCAAGGCCAAGGGTCCAGCGATTCACATAAGCTTCATCATACAACCTTTCTTTCAGGATAATATGAATTAGCGCATAATTAAGCGCCAGGTCCGTACCGGGCCGGACCATCCAGTACCGATCAGCCTTTGTGGCAGTCACCGTCACCCGGGGATCGATATAGGTCAATTTGGCGCCATTTTCAAGTGCCTCGCTGAAAGCGTTGACGCCCTTCACTTCCAGGGCCTCAAAAAAGTTCCGGCCATACAAAACCATGTGACGGGTATTCTTGTAATCCATGCCGATCTGTGCGTCGGTATAGCCATAGAGGGATCGAGCGGCGGTATTCACTGAACCTTTACAGAGCGCATCGTGGGTAAAATGATTGGGGGATCCCAACGCCTTCATAAAGGCCTTGCTCACATGGGTGGCCAACTGGGTCCGTTCGCCGAACAAAACGCTTTCGGGTCCATGCTCGCTGATAATTGTCTTGAGTTTTTCCGCCACATAATCCAGGGCCTCATCCCATGAGGCCTTACGCCACTGCCCCGATCCCCGCGGACCGGTTCGAATCATGGGAGACTGGAGCCGCTCGTGATCATTCAGCAGTGCGATACCAGCGGCCCCCCTGGGGCAAAGACTTCCTTCCATTCCCGCCACGTGGGGATTTCCTTCGATCCATTTGACCTGGTCATCCTTCACCAGAACCCTGATGGGACAACGGACCGAACACATAAAGCACAGACTGTAAACTTCCTTTTCCATGAACTTCTCTCCTCAGGTACAAACAAAAAAGCCCGCTCTGAGCCAGGGCGGGCTTTTCCATCCCATTCTTACGTCCGGATCACGGCCTCATGAGTTTTCAAGGGCCTTCACCAGCCTTTCCCAGTTCGCTCACAGCAATTGGCAGACGCTGAAAGATATGACACACCAGGATCATATTCCTTTTTTTGATTTCTGCAAGCTTTTTCATTTTTTGCTGCACAGGGAAATCCAACCCGGGCAAACTGCCAGAGGCTTCCGGCTATTTCTTGGGTGGGCGGGACGTAATTTTTATCATATAACTGCTGAGCGCCTCCTGGAGGGTTTCCCCTGCCAGGAAGGCGCAATGTTGTTCTTTTTCAGGCGCCCCCCCCATTTCTTCAAGAATCCGGTCGCCGGTCACATCAAGAAGTTCATCCGGGGTCTTTCCAAGGGCCATCTCCGCCGCAAAGGATCCGCACATAGCGCTGGACCCGCACCCATCCGTCTCAAATGCCGCCTCGTTGATCCGATCGTTATCAAACCGTAGAAAGATTTCCATGGTATCGCCGCAGGGACCGGTCACACGGGCGTACCCATCAGGATCCCCAAAGGCGCCACGGTAAAGGGGGTTGAGCATTCGGTTGAAGGCAGGAGCGCCGTAGCCGTCATTTTTCAGAAGAATCTCTTTCTGGAGGTTTTTCACATCATCATTCAGATCTTCAGCCATGGCACTTATCCTGTTTTACACCGGTACTCCTTACCTTATGGGGTTACCTGATCTCAATGAAGCCCGTCTTCACGGTCATGGACATTTACAATTTCATCCACCAGTTTGTTAAATTCCCGGGAGAATGCAAGCGCCTCGTTATCCAGCACCGCCAACCCGCCGGCATCCCCCTGCATGACCACTTCCGGATCCAGGGGCAGGCGCCCCAGGAACCTCAGACTTTCCTTCTTAGCGGTCAACATGCCGCCGTTGGTTTTGAACAGTTCGATACTTTTTCCACAGTGGGGGCAATCCAGACCACTCATGTTTTCCACAAGGCCCAAGATCTTCATATTGACCTGGCGGCAGAAACTGATGGATTTCCGTACATCCGCCAGAGATACTTCCTGAGGGGTCGTCACAATCAGGGCTTCAGCCCCGGGGATGGTCTGGGCTACGGTCAAAGGTTCGTCGCCCGTTCCGGGAGGAGAATCAATGACCAGGTAGTCAAGATCATTCCATTCAATATCGGAAATAAACTGCCGGATAACACCGATTTTCAACGGCCCCCGCCAGATAGTCGCAGCATCCTTGTTTTCTCCCATGAGGGGTTCAACGGAGATGACCTGCAGGTTGGGAAGATACTCAATGGGTCTGGCCTTCTCACCATTGGCACCGCTCTCGATGTTTCCCTTCAGCCCGAGCATACGGGGGATACTGGGGCCGTGAAGATCCACATCCATGAGTCCCACCTTTTTACCTTTTTTGGCAAGAGCGCCCGCAAGATAGGTTGCCACACTGCTCTTGCCCACGCCGCCCTTGCCGCTCATCACCAGAATTTTATGTTTGATGCGACCGAGGCTCTGCTCAATTTCCTTGTCCTGAGCCTGCTGCTGTTGGTTCTGGTTGCTCATGGCGCAACCCTGCATATTATCTGCCATTTTAAACATTCTCCTTTACCGGAAAAACCGGCGAAATTTTTGTGTGGTTCTGTTCTTGAAACACGCTTTAAATAGGCATTATTCCTAAAAGTTAAGTGCCCGGGCATTTTGGAGGGGATATGCGAAACCGCCGTTCAGGGCCCGAAAACAAATCAGTCCCGGAACGGTGTATAATGGGTAAAATTGGGTACGATCAGGAATGGCCGCAACAACTGCCCGGGCCCGCACAGCTGGAAGGCGGTCCGCCTGATCCACAGCATCGATCCGCTGCATTTTCAGGGAACTTCCCGGTGGGGCTTACGGAAGCATGGGCCGACAATAATTTTTTGAGGTTCTTGCCACCACAATTTCCACAGGCAGCCAGGTCGGTTTCACTGCTGCCTAACAACATTTCCGTATTCTGACCACAGTCAAGGCACTCAAACTCAAAAATCGGCATGGTTTCTCTCCTTTTTACCACTGACCTTCGACATTAGCATCTTCCGCCAAGGGCAGTTTCCCAGCCTCATAGGCGGCCACGGCTTCACGCACCGTACCCGTCGCATCGTTGGCCACACCGACCTTCGCGGCTTTCATGGCTTTAAAAGCATTGGGACCGCAATAACCGGTCAAGAGAACATCCGCCCCCGTCTCGCTCACCATTTTGGCCGCCTGTATGCCGGCGCCCTTAAAGGCGTTCACATTCTCTTTATTGTCCAGCGCCTCAAATGAAAGGGTTTCTGAATCCACCACCAGGATATAGGCAGCTCTGCCAAACCGGGGATCCACTTCGGAATCCAGATCAACACCTTTCGATGTAACAGCGATTTTCATGATCCCTCCTAATTTTCGTTGGCCACTTTGGTTGCATGTTCATCACGATACTGGATCACGGCTTTTTGCAGGGTTTTAAGGGCGAGACGGGCACAATGGATTTTCTGCTCCGGCATCTTTTCCAGTTCACTGTACAGTTCATCCATAGTCAGTGATTCAGCCTCATCCAGAGTTTTTCCTTTGGCAAGTGCCACGGCGGCACTGCCTGACGCCACCGCTCCCGGACATCCCATGACCTGAATTTTGGCATCCTCTATTCGATCGCCCTTGACATTCATGGTAATCTTCATGGTGTCGCCGCAAGGTCCCGTGAGATCCGTGCAGTGATCAGCGCCTTCAATGATCCCCAGGTTATTCTGGTCCTGAAAGTATCTAATGGCCTTATCCGCATATCCGGATTCGGAAAGCATGCTGTAGACATCGTCTTTGGGTTTGTCATTCTCCATAAAAACGATCCTTTTCTCAGATTTTCCTTAAAATTGCAGGCAACACTCAATCAGTGTCCGCCCCCGCCCCCGCCACACACCTGATCGTCACCGATCATCTGAAGCTTCCCGGCAATCAGGTCCTCAACCACCGGCCTGATCTGCTGTCTTGTTGCATCATAAAACACGTCCACCCCGACCTGTTTGAAACCCATCAGGGGACGCATGCCGATGCCGCCGACAATCAAGGCTTTCACATTGTGGCTGGCCAGCAAATTAACGGGCACCATACATCCACCCTGCACATGGCTCTCGTTGGGAATGGTGGTGACCTGTTTCACTTCGCCGCCTTCCACATCCACGAAGGTAAATACATCGCAATGACCAAAATGGCCTGATCTCTCTCCATCCAGACCACCGATCCCCATACTCGGTATAGCAATTCTTCCATCTTCCATAGTTTAAAAATCCTCCTGAGTTCAAACCCATTGAAAGCTCCCATCATACCCGAAAACTTCCGATTTCAAAGGTCTCATAGTGTCTTTGGGGTGTCAAGCAGCTTTTGTGATAATTTTCACAAAAAAAGTTAGACATTGAATCTGGTTTCGTCAAGTCTCTTTTTGAGCGGATATAAGAGGCGGCAAAGGGAAAGTTTTAGAATAATTTTTATGCTTGACTCAAATGGAGAGAACATTTATATTGACCAATTCATTTTAATCAGTAAGGAGACGAAGCTATGTATGCGGTCATAAAGACTGGCGGAAAACAATATCGGGTCGCCGAAGGCGATGAGATTCGCGTCGAAAAACTGCCGGGAGAAGTGGGTGATGCGGTAATGTTTGATCAGGTTCTCCTGACATCGAATGGCGAAATCGTTGAAGTGGGTCAACCCTTTCTTGAAAACTCAAAAGTGGCCGGCCGCATTACCGGACACGGAAAAAATCGAAAAGTGTTGGTCTTCAAATATAAACGGCGTAAAGGGTATCGGCGCAAGAATGGCCATCGCCAGCATTTTTCGCTTGTCAGAATCAGCGACGTTGGATCAGGTGTTCAGAATTAAGGGGTAAATGATATGTCACATAAGAAAGCAGGCGGCAGCTCCAGAAACGGAAGAGACAGTAACGGCCAGAGGCGGGGAGTCAAGCGCTATTCCGGACAGAAAGTCAACGCCGGAAGCATCATTGTCAGGCAAAGAGGGACCCATATTCACCCCGGTGAGAATGTGGGCTTAGGCAGGGATTATACAATTTTTGCCAAGATTGACGGCATTGTCGCCTTTGAGCGCCTGGGTAGAGATCGAAAAAAGGTCAGCGTTTACGCCGCATAAATACCTCAACCGCCACTTGCCCTCCCCAAAGAGTTATAATCAATGTTTTTCTTAGATGAAGCCGTCATCACGGCCAGGTCCGGAAATGGGGGAAGTGGCTGCGTCAGCTTCAGAAGAGAAAAGTTCATTCCCAGGGGCGGACCGGACGGCGGTGATGGGGGGAATGGCGGAAGCGTTATCGTCAGAAGCACACGCAAACTTTTCACCCTTGAAGACTACAGATCCAAAAGGAATCTGAGCGCTCGAAATGGTGAACCGGGAAAGGGAAAGAATAAATCCGGCGCCAACGGAGCGGATTGCATTCTTAAAACGCCTGTCGGCACCATCATAGAAGTGCATGAATCCGGCCGGATCCTGGGGGATCTGGTCCTTGATCAGCAGGAAATCGTTCTCATTCCCGGGGGTAAAGGCGGGAGAGGGAACCAGCATTTTGCCACATCGACGAATCGGGCGCCAAGGATCGCACAGCCCGGCCTTCCCGGAGAAACACTGAAACTCAAATTAACCCTGAAGCTCCTGGCAGATGTGGGATTGGTGGGGTTGCCCAACGCCGGAAAATCGACCCTTCTCTCCCGACTCACGCAGGCCCGTCCCAAGGTGGGCAGTTACCCCTTCACCACGCTGGTTCCCAACCTGGGTGTCATGACCTTTGACGATTCAGAGACCCTGGTTGTGGCTGATATTCCCGGGCTTGTGGAAGGTGCGAGGCTGGGTCGTGGGCTGGGGCATCAGTTTTTAAGACATATCGAACGGACTCAATTCCTTTTGCACCTGCTGGATGCAACCCTTTCATCAAAAACCGATATCCTGAGTGATTTTTTAATGCTCAGAAAAGAGATGTCGGCCTATTCAACCGCCCTTGCCCATAAACCCTATTTTGTGGTAATTAATAAAATTGATCTCACTGACCCAAAGAGTAAGGGCATTTTAGCACTGCGAAAAGCCCTTGACAGGATCGGTACGAAATCCATGTGTATTTCAGCATTGACCGGTGAAGGGATTGACGAATTAACCCAGTTCATTTTTGGAACCTGTTCACAGTTGTCAGGGGGCAGTTGTCAGGGGGCAGGATGAAATTCGAAGCTGCTTTTTCTGCACCCTGCACCCTGACAACTGCACCCTTTCTAAAACAATGTGGACAGATGCTAACGAAATGACCTCCAAAACAGATTCAAGAACTGACCTTTTAAAATCCGTCAAACGGGTTGTCATCAAAATCGGCAGTGGTGTTCTGACTGGTGACGACGGCCTTAACATGCCCGTCATGGACGACCTGACTGCTGATATGAGCGCACTCAGAAAATCAGGAAAGGAGGTCGTCCTGGTCTCTTCCGGCGCCATAGCAGCAGGCATCCGGAAATTGGGAATGGCCCGCAGACCCCGCTCCGTATCCGAACAACAGGCCACGGCTGCAGTGGGCCAGGGAAGCCTGATCAGGGCTTGGGAAAATGCTTTTGAAGAACATGGTCACCAGGTGGGGCAGGTCTTGTTAACCCGAGACGACCTGACCCATCGCCGCCGCTATTTAAATGCACGCAACACCATCTTTACCCTTCTTTCCTGGAACATTATTCCCATTGTCAACGAAAACGACACGGTCGTTGTGGATGAACTCAAGTTCGGCGACAATGATAACCTCAGCGCCATGGTGACAAACCTGTCCGAATCGGATTTTCTGATTAATCTAACTAATATCGATGGCCTCTTTGATAAAGACCCAAGAGATCACGAAGATGCCCGGCTCATTTCCGTGGTGGAAAAAGTAGATCGGAAAATTACCCGGTTTGCCGGCGCCATACCCGGATTCCTGGGAACAGGCGGTATGGGAAGCAAGATCAGCGCCGCCAAGAAAGTGGCCCTTGCCGGCGTGCCCACCATCATCGCCAACGGCCTGAAGCCCGGTATTATCAAACATCTCTTCGGGGGCCATGTGGAAGGAACCCTGTTTTTGCCGGAACCGGTTTCCCTGTGCAGCCGAAAACACTGGATCGCCTTTACCAAATCCCCAAGAGGGGAAATCGTCATTGACCGGGGCGCCGAAATAGCCATTGTGGAAAAAGGAAAAAGCCTGCTGCCCTCAGGTATCAAAGGGGTGAGGGGTCGATTCAGTCCCGGTAATTCCGTATTGCTGATCAATGAAGACGGTGAACCTGTGGCCGTGGGCATGGTCAGTTATCATTCCGGAAATATTCAGAAAATAATGGGGGCAAAAAGCGCTGAAATCGAGTCCATTCTGGGATTTAAACATGATGACGAGGTCATCCATCGAAACAATCTTGTGCTGACGGCACATATGGATGAAGGAGATGCGGCATGTCGCTTGAAAATATGATCAAGGCCATGGCCAGGGATGCCAAAGTGGCTTCAAGAGGGTTGAGAAGCCTGGAAAGGGGGCAGAAAGATGATGCCCTTCTGAGAATGGCTGAAAAACTTGTTGGGGCCAGGGAAATCATTGCAACCGAAAACCAAAAGGATCTGTCGGCAGCTAAAGATGCGGGTCTTTCGGCGGCCATGCTGGATCGCCTGACCCTGAACGAAGCGGTTATCGGCGCCATGGCCGACGGACTCAGGGAAGTTGCGGCACTGCCCGATCCGGTGGGAGCGTACCCTGGCATGTGGAAACGCCCCAACGGCCTGCTGGTGGGACGGGTACGAATCCCTTTGGGCGTTATCGGTTTCATCTATGAATCCCGTCCCAATGTGACTGTGGATGCAGCGGCCCTGTGCCTCAAAGCCGGCAATGCCGTTATCCTAAAGGGGGGCTCAGAAGCCATCTGTTCCAACATGGCCTTAGGTAAACTGCTGGCGGAAGCGCTTTCTGAAACGGGGATTCCCGAAAAGGCTGTTCAGGTGATCCCCACCACTGAAAGGGCCGCTGTAAATGCGCTGATCAGCCTGGATGATGATGTTGACGTCATCATCCCCAGGGGCGGAGAAGGGCTGATCCGTTTTGTCACCGAACACTCGCGGGTTCCGGTTCTGAAACACTACAAGGGTGTTTGCCATATTTACGTGGATCAATCCGCCTCGCCCAAGATGGCCAGAGACATCTGTTTTAATGCAAAGGTGCAGAGACCCGGCGTCTGCAACGCTCTGGAAACCCTGTTGGTTCATGAAGATGCGGCTTCAAACTTTCTTCCCGAAATGGCAAAACAATATGAGGAAGCCGGCGTTGAAATCAGGGGATGCCCCAAAACCATTGACCTGGTACCCGGTGCCGTGGCTGCAACTGAATCGGACTGGCCCGCGGAATTCCTTGACCTGGTGCTGGCGGTTAAGGTGGTTTGCAGTATGGATGAGGCTATGGACCATATTGAAACCTATGGATCGCAGCATACGGAAGCCATCATTACCAATGATTACGACCGTTCACAGCGCTTCCTGGCCCAGGTGGATTCTTCCGTAGTACTGGTGAATGCATCCACGCGGTTTAACGACGGCAACCAGTTGGGCCTGGGTGCGGAAATCGGCATCAACACGTCCAAACTCCATGCCTTCGGCCCCATGGGGCTCGAAGAGTTGACCACCACCAAATTCGTGGTTTACGGGCAGGGACAAATCAGGAAATAGGAGTGTTTTTTGAAACTGGGCATCCTTGGGGGCACCTTTGATCCGATCCATCTGGGACATCTGCGTTCGGCGGAAGAGATCGGCCAGCATCTGGCGCTTGAAAAGGTCTGCCTGATTCCCTCCGCCCTGCCCCCGCACAAAACAAAAACGCCTGTAACACCCTTCCACCACAGGCTGGCCATGGCCCGTCTGGGAACAGATTGTTCCCGTCTGCTCGAAACCATGGACCTGGAGGGAAACAGACCCGGATTTTCCTATTCCATCGAGACTCTCAGGGAACTTCATGAGGTTTTAGGTCCTGCACCGGAGCTTTTTTTTATTCTGGGCATGGACGCTTTTCTGGAAATCAACACCTGGCGGGATTACAAACGTCTTTTTGACTACGCTCATTTTGTGATCCTTTCCCGGGCCGGCAGTCGAAATCAAGGGCTGGACGCACTTTTTTCCGACCTTGACATCAAGTGTTCAACAACGGGGAGCCCAACAATGGGCACGGGGGATCATTTTGTGGCCCCGTCCGGCAGGTCCATTTTTCTCCTGACATCGACCCGCATGGAAATATCCTCGACAAATATTCGAAACATGGTAAAAGAAGGTAAATCCATCCATTTCCTTGTTCCTGAAACGGTCAGGGAGTACATTATTGAAAAAGGACTGTACCTGAATGATGACCCCCATCGAAAAAGCAAGATTGTGCCTTACAACCATTCTGGAAAGAAAGGCCGTTGATCCCATCCTTCTGCACGTGGAAGACCTCACAACCGTTGCAGACTATTTTTTGATCACGGGCGGAAATTCCACCAGACAGGTACAGGCCATTGCCCGACACCTGAAAAAGACGCTGAAGGAGCGGGAGGTGCCCCTATATGGGATTGAAGGTGAACAAGAAGCTCAATGGGTGCTTCTGGACTATGGTGAAGTGGTCATTCACATCTTCTATCAGCCCATCAGGGAATTCTACGACCTGGAAGGGCTCTGGGTCGAGGCCCCGGAGATAAGTCTCGAAGTGTGAGGCATGGGGGGGTGAATATGAAGGCCCATTTACGTTACAGGCGAAGCATTTCATTCTTGATCGCTGCTTTGCTCTGCTGGTTTCCCCTTTCCTTCAAGCCAAAAGCCCATGCCCTTTCCATAGAGGACGAATGGAAAATGGGCCAGGCCTTTTTTCTTCAGGTCAGCGGCCAGTATGAACTGGTCTCAGACCCGTTTGTCTGCAAATACTTCAACGACCTGGGGCACTATCTTCTGGCACCCCTTGAAACAAAGCCGTTCCCTTTTCAGTTTTATATTATCAACGACGAAACCCTCAACGCATTTGCCGGTCCCGGCGGGCACATTTTTTTCTATGCCGGCCTCATTGAGGCCATGGATCGGGTGGATGAGCTGGCGGCGGTCGTGTGTCATGAAATCGGGCATATTGCCGCACGGCACCTGTCCAAGCGGATTGATCAAAGCAAAAATATCGGGATCGGCACCATGGCGGGAATCCTGGCCGGCATACTCATTGGCGGGCCGTTGGCAGCTGCACTCATCACCGGCGCCATGGCAGCCGGAATGCAGGCCCAGTACCATTTCAGCCGAGAGGACGAACGCCAGGCAGACCAGTTGAGCTATAAATACATCAGACCGTCCACCTTTGATTCAAAAGCCATGATCAGCGCCCTTGAAAAAATCCAGAAGGGAAACTGGCTGGGAACGGGGAGAACGCCGCCATATCTGTTGACCCACCCCACCGGGCCCGAGCGGATGAGCAATCTTGAATCTCTGTCCAGCAGTGATGAGCCGTTGACCTTGAGTCAGGAGGCCCTTTACCTGAAGGCACTTTTTCCCGCATTCCAGACCATTGTTATGGCCATCTGCAAGGAGCCCGATGATGCGGAAAAAAAATTTCTGAATACCCTGAAAAAAGATCCCGAAGCGTGGTTACCGCAACTGGGGCTGGGAATTGTTTTAATGCGGGAAAGCAAATATCCCGAAGCCATCAGCGCCCTCAAAAAGGCCCGTCAAAAACAGCCGGAATTCCTCCCCATCCTGAGAACCCTGGGAGAAGCCTATTTAATGGACGGTCAGCAGAAAAAAGCCGTGGGGGTTCTTAAAACGGCCCTTGAGCTGGATCACGGGAACAAAGCGGCTCTTTTTTTGATGGGCACGCTTTACGAAGAACAGGGGAAAACCAAAAAAGCCCTTCGCATATTCAAAAAGCTGTCTTATCTCAAACCCGTCAGAAACAACGTTTATTATCACCTGGGCGTGTGTTATGGCAGGGAAAATCAGCTGGCGCTTGCCCATTATAGCTTTGGCATCTATTTCAAAAATTCAGGTCGATTTCAAAAAGCCATGTTCCATTTCCAGAAAGCCAAAAGAATGGCTTCCGAAAATGCCGCCCTTTTAGAAAAAATACGTAAGGAAACCGAAGGTGTTCAAAAAATGAAGGATCAAACATAAAAGGAGGTTTGGTATGTCTTTAAAAAAAGGAACTGTATCCGAAGAATTTGAAAATGTACTCAAGATCGGTCGTCCCCCTAACATCGTCGGGCTGTTTCCCAATTCCATGGCGCTCATTGTCAGCGGGAAGGTCATCGATCGCGCCATGATGAAGAAGGGCAAGGCCATGACCATTGCGGCAAACGGCCGTAACCACTTTGTCATTCGCGGTGCATTGCGGGCTGCCCAGCGGGCCAACGCCGCCATCATCCTGGAGATTGCCAAATCTGAAGGGGGCGGTAATGCCTACTGCCCTGTCAACTATTGGAATCTCGCCCGACAGGCCGATGCCGTCATGAACGAACTGGGGATCACCATTCCCGTAGCCATCCACGCGGACCACTACGGCATCAAAAGCCGGACAGACGTTGAAGCGGCCAAGGTCGAAATTCCCACCATGTTTGAAGCGGGCATTACCTCCATTGCCATCGATGCCTCTCACATGCCGGATGAAGAGAACCTTCTGGCCAACCTGGCGCTCAATGCCTATCTGCCAGAATGGGCCGGCTATGAAACGGAGATTGGTGAAATCAAGGGGAAACTGGGCCTTTCAACCGCAGATGAAGCCCTGTTCCTGATTCAAGGGCTCAATGCAAACGATGCTTTTCCCGACTGGATCGCGCTCAACAACGGCACCACCCACGGCATCGAACAGAGCGATGAGGGCATCCAGGTGCCGCTCACCGCACAGATTCATGAGGTGCTTGCCAAATACAATATATCCGGGGCACAGCACGGCACTTCCGGCAATAGCTCGGAACGTCTCAGGAGTATTGTTGAAAAAACCAACACCACCAAAGCCAATGTGGCAACGGCGCTGCAGATGATCTCGTGGGGCGTCAAGGTCAATGATTTCGGAAATGCCATACTGGATGACAACGGCGAATTCCTCAAAATGCCGGATGCCGGCATGACCGACGGCATGTGGGGTGAAATGGTCAGTTATGCCGAAGAGCGGGACATCAAAGGCGGAAACTACAAGAAGCTCAACCTGCCCTTCGAAAACAAACTGCTGGCCCTTCCCCGGAACATACGGGAGCGGATGGTTCAGGGGGTGGAAGATTTCGTTTACAACCTGCTGACCCAGGTGTTTAATGCTCAGGATACGGCACCCCTGGCCCTGGAAGCGATTTTGGAAGCCGGCTCCCATGACCTGGGTCCCAAGAGCGCGCGCATTGAAGATCCGAGTCAATGGACTGAAGACAAGATTCAAGAACGGGCGGCAGCTCTCGATTCAGACAAAGGACCGGCAGGAGACTTTGATGACTGACCCATCAATAGATAGTCGTCCCCATCGACATGTCTGGGTGGAAAAAATAGAAGCTGAATCAAGGGTTTCCGGTTGCTATCTGGTCAAAAAGAAAAAATTGTCCACCACACGCAACGGAAACCCTTTTTTGAGTCTTACCCTGGCAGACAAAACAGGAGAATTGCCGGCAAAAGTCTGGGACAGGGCCGAAGCCTTGTCGGATCTTTTTCGTGAAGGGGAGGTTGTCGAAATAGCGGGGCAAACCGCTACCTACCAGGGTCAGGTTCAGTTGACCGTGTCCGGGCTGCGGCCTTCCTCTGAGACACCGGACCCCGGCATATTCGTGGAAACATCACCCTTTGACACTCCGGAGATGATGCGATCCTTGAGGACAATTCTGAATCAGGTCAAAGATATCCACTTAAAGGCGTTGATTGATGGATTCTGGAAGGATCGAAAATTCATGGATCTTTTTAAGAATGCGCCTGCGGCCAAGAATTTTCACCACAGCTATCTGGGGGGACTTCTGGAGCACACGCTGTCGGTTTGCAGACTGGCGGCCCAGGCATCTGACCACTATCCATCTTTAAACAAAGATCTGCTGGTCACCGGCGCTTTTCTCCACGACGTGGGTAAAACCCAAGAGTTCTCATGGGATATGAGCATTAACTACACCGATGAGGGCCGGCTGGTGGGGCACCTTGTTCTGGGTGTGACCATGGTGGACGAGAAATTGAGGTCCCTTCAAAATTTCCCCAAAGAACTGGCCATACGGCTGCGGCACTTGATCCTCAGCCATCACGGTCAGTACGATTTTGGTTCGCCCAAAGAACCCAAATTCCTGGAAGCGTTTGCACTTCATCTGCTGGATGATCTGGACGCTAAAATCAACGGTTTAAACCGGTTTATGCAACGGGACCGGCAGGAAGGTGCATGGACCGATTTCAACCGCATGTTCCGCAAATATTTTCTCAAAAGCGCCATACCTGCCACGCTGGAAACCGTGGAAAAAAGAGAGACAACCGACACCCGGCAGGGGACGCTTTTCTCAACCGATTTCTGAACAACCCTTGTGACAAAGAGGTCAACTACAATGGATAATGGACAGGTGGCAAAGCTGCTGCGGTATCGGTGGCCCATATTCTGGGTGCTGGCGACGGCTTACCTGTTTGTCTATTTTCACCGCCTCTCCCTTTCCGTTGTGGCGAACGACATCGTCCGGGATTTTGATACGTCAGCCAGGGTCATGGGGCTCCTGGGTTCCATTTATTTCTATTGTTACGCTGCCATGCAGTTGCCGGCAGGACTTTTGTCCGATTCCATCGGTCCGAGAAAAACCGTCACTGTTTTTCTTCTGGTGGCCGCTGCGGGAAGCATTCTTTTTGGCCTGGCGCCAGACATTTATACCGCTTTCGGGGGTCGCATACTGGTTGGGTTCGGGGTCTCCATGGTCTTCATTCCCACCATGAAAATTCTGAGCCAGTGGTTCCGCGCAAAAGAATTTGCTTCCATGGCGGGCATCCTCAATGCTGTGGGTGGTGTGGGGGCACTGGCTGCCACCTGGCTTTTGGCGGTCATGACATCCAGCATGGGCTGGCGCACCTCATTTGTCATCATCGGCTGCTGCACCCTTTTCCTGGTCATTATGGTTTGGCTAGTGGTGAGGGATCGCCCCCAGGACCGTGGGTGGCCCTCTATTCTGGCCATTGAAAATATGGAAAATGCCGGCAACGCCAAACCGGAGGAAATCGGGCTTATGGAAGGAGCCAAACGGGTTCTTTCCAATAAACATTTCTGGCCGGTGGCCATCTGGTTTTTCTTCGATTGCGGGATCTTTTTTGGATTTGGCGCCCTGTGGGGGGGACCCTATCTCATGCACGTATACGGGTTAAGCCAAGGGGAAACAGGGGCCGTTCTGAGCATGATCGCCTATGGCATGATCGTGGGCAGCCCGCTGTTGGGCTTTGTTTCCGACCGGGTGTTGAAAAGCCGCAAAAAGCCATTCATGATATGCACCGGCATTCTTTCATGTCTGCTCCTGTGCCTCTACCTGGTCCCTGCCGGACTACCCAGACCCGCATTGTATGCCGTTTTTTTTGTGCTTTCCGTTTCCGCTTCTTCCATTGTGGTCATCGGTTTTACCACCACGAAGGAGCTGTTTCCCGTGGAAATCGCCGGCACCTCCGTGGGTACGGTCAATCTGTTCCCTTTTCTGGGTGGTGCTGTTTTCATGCCTTTTCTGGGGTGGATACTGGACCTGTACCCCAAAACTGAGACAGGCGGATATGCCCTTGAGGGATACTCGGCATTGCTCCTGGTGCTGTTCATCTCGTCAGTCCTGGCGCTCATCTGCACCTTTTTCATGAAAGAGACCTGGAAATAAAAATAAGATAACATCATGGCCATATTGAGCCTTCAGAACATCAGCCTGGCTTTTGGCGGGCCTTTGATCCTTGACAAAGTGAGTCTTCAAATCGAACAGAATGAGCGTATATGCCTGGTGGGCCGAAACGGCACAGGAAAAAGCACGCTGATAAACCTGATCAACAATAGGATCACGCCGGACTCCGGAGACATATTTCGCCAGCCCGGCTTGCTTCTGGGAACCCTGTCGCAAGAGGTCCCTCCACATATCCAGGGAAAAATTATTGATGTTGTTTCGTCCGGTCTAAAAAGTAACCCTTCTCAAGATTCACAATGTACCTGGGAAATTCAACCCCAGATCGAAAAAGTCATCACCCGGCTTAGACTTACGCCGGATGCCGAATTCCAAACACTTTCAGCGGGCATGAAGCGAAGAGTTCTTCTGGCAAAGACCATCGCGGAAGGTCCTGATTTGCTGTTATTGGATGAACCCACCAATCACATGGACATTCCGTCCATTGAATTGATGGAAAATTTTCTGCTTCAGTACCGAAAAGCCCTCCTTTTTGTCAGTCACGACCGCGTATTTCTGGAAAAGCTGGCCACCCGGATCATTGAAATTGACCGAGGGCGTCTCACAAGCTGGGAATGTGATTACAAGACCTACCTCTCTAGAAAAAGAGCCCTTATTGAGTCTGAAGAAGAACAGTACCGGCAGTTTGACAAGAAGATGTCTAAAGAGGAGATCTGGATCCGAAAGGGGATCAAGGCGCGCCGAACCCGTGACGAGGGAAGGGTTCGCGCCTTAATGAAAATGCGCGAGGAAAAGCGGACACGGCGCGAACAAACCGGCAAAGTGCAAATGCAGGCTCTGGAGGCGGACCGATCCGGAAAACTCGTCCTCGAAGCGAAAAATGTGACTTACCATTATGATGACCGCCCGATTATCAAAGCGTTTTCCACTACCATTCTGCGGGGTGATAAGGTGGGCGTCATGGGGCCCAATGGCTGTGGAAAAACGACCCTCATTCAGGTTCTCTTAAATACGTTGGAACCCTCTGAAGGCCGTATTAGACTGGGCGCCCGGGTCGAGTGCGCCTATTTCGACCAGACAAGAGAAAAACTGGCTCCGGAAAAAACCGTGATTGAGAATGTGACGGAGGGTGGAGACTTCCTTATCATCAACGGTAAAAGCAGACACGCCGTGGGCTATCTCAAGGAATTTCTGTTCACGCCGGACCAGATGCGCAGTCCGGTTAAAACCCTTTCAGGGGGAGAAAAAAACCGGCTCCTGCTGGCGCGACTTTTCATGAGACCTTCCAACTTCCTGGTACTGGACGAACCCACCAACGATCTGGATGCCGAGACCCTTGAACTGCTGGAAGAACTACTGTTGAACTATCAAGGGAATGTGCTTCTGGTAAGCCATGACCGTGCGTTCTTGAATAACCTCGTCACGAGCATCCTTGTTTTTGAAGGGAACGGTCAGATCGCCGAATACATCGGCGGATACGACGATTGGCTGAAACAACGAAAAATAAACGAAACAGAAATCCCCTCCAAGCCCAGGAAAAATTTCACGAAAAAGCCCAAACCGAAACGGAAAGGCCCAAAAAAACTCACCTTCCGGGAAAACCGGGAACTTGAAGACATGCCTTCCCTGATCGAATCTCTGGAACAGGAGCACGCACTGCTTTTCGGCCGCATGTCGGCCCCGTCGTTTTACAAGAATGAAAGCGCCGAAATTGCAAACGCCAAGGAGCGGCTTGAATCCCTTGAAATCGAGCTTGAAAAAACCTACGAGCGATGGGAGACCCTTGATGCATTGAAGGTAGAATAGATGGACGTACCCACCCAAAAAAAGAAAAGCCGCAATCCGTTAGGCTTGCGGCTATTTCTCAAAAATGGTGCCGAAGGCGAGACTCGAACTCGCACAGGCGTACGCCCACTAGACCCTGAACCTAGTTAAATTCCCACTCAAAACGTCAGAAATGCACTTCCTTTCTATTGATAGTTCCATCACTTACATCATTTCATGGGCTACAGTGAAAACACGTGAAATGGGGTGAAATGGGGTGGTATTTTCTACAATTTGTTGACTAAGCGTTGACCAAATAATGATTTCTGCAGCATTTTACTTAAGAAAACTTTTAAATTAAGTAAAAATATGTTTTATACAGTTTTTTACATATAAATCATTTTTAACTGCTCCCTATTGACATTATCATATGCGGACTTACCTTTGTTGTGGTTCAACCACCATTGGTGCTTTTTCAATGTAATAACCACAGGAGGGAAAAAAGATGGAATATCAGACAATTGAGAAAAAACGCTACCTTACCGTAAAAGAGACAGCGATGTATTTGGGGATCAGCACAAGCAGTCTCTATAATAAGGTGGCACCGAAAGCCAAAAAACCATTTCCGGTGAAGGCGAAAAGAATTGGCAAATCGGTTCGCTTCGACCGGCAGGAACTCGACCAATTCATGGAGGGCCTCTGATATGAAAAGAAACTTAGGTGCTGATCCGATAAACAGAATCGTGGAATATCCACAGGAGGTGAGCCTATGAACAACCTAAACCCACGGGAAGAAATGATCGAAAATCTCGATTTTATTGATGTCTACAGTCCTCACGTAAAAAATTTGCAAACGAAAGGTAACGGCCATGCTCAAGGCCTCTGCCCTTTCCATAATGATAATAATCCAAGCTTTTCTGTGAACTTACACACAGGGCAATTCAATTGTTTCGGATGCAAGAAAAGCGGTAGCGTCTTCGATTTTTATGGACAAATGAATGCGTTGAACTTCGATGGCAAAAGTTTTATCCCTTCTATTAAAGAGATGGCGGATGATTTCTGCATCACGCTTGAAAGTTTGAACGGCAAAGCAAAATCTCCCCAGGAAAAAGCACTGCCTCAGAAAAGGCTTTTGACGGCGAAAGCCAAAAAAGCGCCAGAAAAGCTTGGACCTATCGAAAACGCTTACAATTATTCTGATGGAAAAGGAAATCCGGTATTTGAGGTATGCAGGTTCGAAGGCAAAGACTTCCGATTAAGACGCCCTGATCCCAATGAACCAGAAAAATATATCTGGAATACAAAAGGTATCGACCCTGTACCATACAATTTGAAAGATGTCAGAAAGGCGAGGCGTGTATTTGTCTGCGAAGGGGAAAAAGACGCTGACAATCTAATGGACAATTTCGCTGTGACCACAACCACAAATGCGATGGGTGCCAATAGTTGGAAGCCAGAGCTAAACAGTTATTTCAAAGGAAAGCATATTGTCATACTTCCTGATAACGACAATGCAGGCAGGGAACGGGGGCAAACCATCGCCAATAATTTGACCGGAATTGCCAATGTGGTCAAGATTATTCACCTGCCCGGATTGAAGGAAAAGGGGGACGTATCAGACTGGATTTCTGCCGGAAACAGGAAAAAAGATTTAATGTTCCTGGTGAAGACAGCGAAAATCTGGAAACCGTCAATATCTGAACCAGAAGAAGAAGACTCAGCCGGTTCCCACCTAGATGTCCTTGAACAGACCGTTTTCGATTCGTCCAAATTCTTGGCAATGAAATTAAAAAAACCCCGATTCATTTTGAATCCCTGGTTGACGGAGGGTTCATATTCGATGATATACGGGAGACCTGGATGTGGGAAGTCCTGGCTAGCTCTTATAATAGCTGTAGCAGTAACACGAGCAGACTCCGTCGCCAATCCTGATTATGCAATCGGATCTTGGGCAATAAGCAAACAAGTTGGCACACTTTTTATTGATGGCGAGATGAATGAATATTTTCTTCAGGAACGGATTGCAAAACTGAAGAAAGGCAAAGGTAGCGACCACCCAGATTTCCCCTTAAGAGTGTTATCAGCAAGCAGACTATCAAACAGCCACAACTGCCGGTTTTATATCACCGATGAAACCTGGCGGGACGCTGTGACCGATTACCTTAAAAGACATCCAAAAATCACACTGATAATTCTGGACAATCTTCTTTCCCTAGTCGCCAACTCCGACCCTAACGAAATCCGAGATTGGGACCCAATAAACAAATGGCTTGTACGTCTTCGAGCAATGGGTATTTCCATCATTCTCATACACCACAGCACCAAAAAGGGAGACAGCCAGTTAGGTACAATCGGCAGAGAAATCAATCTTGATGCTAGCCTTAAATTGGAAAGGTCCGGCAGGATGGAAGCTGCAGCAAAGTTTGAGATCAGTTTTGATAAAGGAGCTAGAAACGCATCCCCCTCAGCTGACCTCTCCCCCTTCAAAATACAGCTTGAGGAAGACGAAATTACCGGCGAGGTAAGCTGGAAAAAGGGGACGCTTAACGACAATAAAGACATTATAAAAGGGCTACTTTTGGACGGTAAGATGAAAAACAAAGATATAGCTAAAGCGATGGGATACGTGCCGTCATATATCACAAAAATCAAAAATGAGTTGAAAGAGAACGGGCTTCTGGATCAGGCCAACAAAGCGACAAATAAGGGGAAAGAAACACTGGCCTTAATTGGTAATGATTACGATCTGGGTGAATTTTATGAGTAATTCACCGCACGCATCTGGTGAATTTTATTTTGCGGTGAAGTTAAAAAAAATAGGAATGATAAGGGTTTAACAGGAAATGCACTGGTGAATTTTTTTGACAGAATTCACCAGTGAAATTTTTGGTGAATTTTTCAGGCATATGAAATCGTATTTATTCTGTTAAAACAAATAGATATAGAATATTTCACTGGTGAATTTCTCTAAGTGAATTTCTTTAAATTCACCTTTCACCCCCTTTAGGGGGTGAGGTGAAAAGTGAATTTTTTGAATATGGTATTTTTTCTTTTACCGCAATGTTTGTTGCAGTGGAGGTGCCGACTGAAAAACCACATAAGAATCTTAGTCATATTGGCAGGCTATCGTCACGTGACGGAAGAATTCCTGCTATGTGGACCAAAAAGATGATATGATTGATTAAACGCATGTATTGATCTGTCAGCTTTGTGAAATCTTGAGGAATGTGATACAGGAGTTTAATGAAAAATCCTCTCCCGCAACCAAATACGAATTTTAACTTCAAATTCACAATTTCCAATTATTATTCCAATAGATATAGACTCCATCAAGTAGTTTTTCCATTTTATTTCCATATTTAAAAATAAAATTGGTTTTGTTTATTGTGATACATGAATTCAGTTGTTTTATTATACAATTGTGTTTATACTAGTTTTGTTAGTTGAGTGTTTTATGTATCTCATAAACTAAGGTTTGTATATGGAAACAAGAAACTGCATCATAACAAAAAGTAATTCAGTAAACCATCAGCACCGTGATAATGTGATGAAACAATCATCTAAACATGAAAAAATGTTACACAGTCTTTCACATTTGTCAGACAAAAAAGGAATTCGAATAAAACAAGAGCTTTTCCTACAACATTATTTGAACTGCATGTTTAACATTAGCGAGGCTGCTCGTAAAACTGGCATTTCTCGTGAAATTGTTTATTACTGGAAAAAAAATGACCCTGATTTCTATGAACGTTTTCAGGAAGCCACAGAGTCGCTAAAGGATTTTGTTGAAAATGCACTTTTTCGCAAAATTATAGAAGGGGATATCACTGCTATAATCTTCGGTTGCAAGAGTTTATGTGGGGATAGAGGCTATCTTCCTGACAGGTTGCTAAAATTAAAAGCGGGAAAATAATGCGATAGTGCCCATAAGGCTGAACATGCCGAGTAATAAAGCAAACTGCTCAATCTGTAACCCCATCCTGAGATATATCAAAATCAAGATTCAATTTGCCATGAGGTCCTGTTAGAGAATTAAAATCTGCTCCAACAACAAATGAGCCCCCGGCATAAGCTCAGCAAAATAAAACCTTTACCCTGGTGTGGGTTCAGGTGTTAACGTTGAAATTTGGCGGCGATACGTTGGCTAAAACTCATAATGAAATCATAAAAGCTATACATTTCTTCAAATGTCTCTTCAGCATAGGCTGGCTTTATGAAAAAGATTCCAAACTAGACCTAACGTTCTAAGTATGGCGATTGATCAAAGCCATTCGACCTCGGAGGTATTTGATGAATATAAATCCCATTATTGTCTTGAACTGTTTGGGAAAAGAGTCACGCTTTCATAAGAAACTTCCGTTTGATATTCCAGACAAAACGGAAGAATTGATCTGGCAGCCTTGCGAAATTCTGATCTCTATGCTACGGAAGTATAATGCAAGAAAGTTTGGCTGCTTAACGAACAGTTTTGATAAATTTGACGAGGCGCATGTTAAGTAAGGGCCTCGGCAAAAAATAAATACACAATCTGGCTTGTCCTTTGGTCCGTCTACTGCGTTGTATCCACCGGCACATATCCACAAATATGCACTGGTGGATACGCCTTGTATACAAACCAAAATACAGCGCAATCTTGCGCATTTATTTTTTGCCGAGGCCCTAATTTATAAGTATACAACTCCACGACTAGAGATGCGACATGAAACTTAAACTGTTTTCTTGCATAATGTTAACCTTACTGATTTGTGTCTGTCCAGTTTCAGAAGTGATTTCAAAGGATGTCACCATCACCTCAACTGGATGTGGTTGGACTCCACAAGAGGAAATTTCAATCAACAGCCAAAAACAAACTGCCTTTGTCACTTCATTTGTCGATGGACTTGTAGGACTTGTAGAGTACATTCACGGTACAAAAGTAGATGTAATAAATCAAAAAGAAAATGGCAATAATAAGAGGAAAATTATAGCAGGGACATCACAAGGAAGAATAGGTGACTTTACAATTTCCAAACAAACTATAGTCAACAATTATGAATTGACAGCAGATATGGTCAATTGTGAATTCGGGGGCAAAACGATCATAATAAAACATGGCAAATTGATATTTCCGAGCATAGATTTGGTGTCGATCCCTAACTGGCAAGAAATGCCTGATATGATTTCTGGTGTGAGAGTAGACAAGGTGAATTGGGAAGTAGGAAACAACAATCGCTTGTTATGTAAGACCAAGGTTGCTTATCAATATGATCCATCGAGAATAGTGAAGACAGGAAACACTAGACCGAAAAATTTGAACAGTTTTGTCTATCAAAAGGACGGGTCCGGTCATTATGTTTTTCAACGTGTTAAGGGTGAGGGGACTTCGTATGGTGGCGGTGGCGATACTCCAAATGAGATACGTGAAAAGGCTCTTAAACAGGCCTTGAGAAATGCAGTAGAAAAAACCAATGGTGTTTATATCGAGAGTCTATCTCAAGTGAAGAATGGGAAATTGACAAAGAATGAAATAATGGCCAAAACCCTCGGTATTGCAAAAGTGGTCGATAAGCAATATTCAGCAAGATTTAACACTGCAGGAAACTACGAAGTAACATGTACGGTTATTGCCAAAGTACCTATAATGCTCCTGGCGCCAGACTAAACTTGCATATTATATAATATATGTTTCAAATTACTGTATCGACAACAAAAATGGAGAAATTGCGATGGATGAAAAATCAAAATGGATTTTGTGCATGTTTTGCCTTCTGCTGTCACCCTTTATTTCCTTTGCAGGTGACGAACCAACTATGATGCGATCTATTGATGCCAAGGTATATACTGGAAAAGGAACGGCCAGTATTTCCTATCAATGTGATCGAGAAACAGAAAAGCCATGCCCTCCAAAAACAGAACTTAAGCGGCGTGCACTTGAAGTGGCTAAAATCTATGCAATGCAAAACATCTGTCAGCAATTTGGGATTAATGTAAATTCTGTGATGGTGGTTGTATCTGGACGGATGAAGGCAGAAGAACTGAAAACGAAATCAGGGAATAAATTAAAAAGCTTGGAATTCCTTGATCCAGAAATAGGCGATGATGAAATATCAATCAAAATCGTTGCCGAAGTGGACTAACGAGCTGTTCTATTTGGAGGTCAACATGAAGACATTATCGGTTGCTTTTCTCTTTCTCTGTTTTATTTTTCTACCTTTCACAATATCAGCGGAAGTAAAGACCTTCACTCATGAGGTAAAACAGCCCTTTAGTGGGAGCCAGTCTCCAGATGATGCCAGGGTTGCGGCTACTCATAAAGCAAAGCGTGAAGTCTTGGAGAAGGCAGGCACGTACCTTGAGAGTTTGAGGGTTGTGGAGAGAGGCCGGCTTAAGAAAGACCAGGTTCTGGCGTTGGCAAGTGGAGTGTTAAAGGCAGAGATTATTTCACAGAAAAACTATATGGCGGGTGAAGGGTTTGGAATAATCATAAAGGCAAGGGTCAAAGTTGATACGAATGTCCTTGAAGAACGGGTCAAGAAACTTATGGCTGACCGAACGGCCATGGAGCAACTGGAAGATGTGCGTAAGAGAGAAAAAGAGTTGCTTGCCAAAGTAAAACGCTTGGAAAAAACGAACAGTATGCTTGCTAAGAAAAAGGAAACCCACGTTGTCAAACAGAAAAGAAAGGAACTGAAAAAGGATTTCCAACAAGCGACCAAAGGTCTTGATGCGGTTGCCTTGAAGGACCAGGCGAATGGTTTGTGGAAAGATGGGAAATTTAGCAATCCAAAAAGGGTAATAGAATTGCTGAATAAGGCCATAGAACTGGACCCGAATTACGTAAAGGCTTATAATAATCGAGGGGTCTCGTATCTGAACCTCAAACAATACGCCCGAGCCATTCAAGACTTTGATAAGGCAATAGAATTGGACCCAGCTCATGCGTCGTCTTACAATAATCGGGGGAATTCATATTCCAGACTCAAACGATACAACAGAGCCATTCAGGACTATAATAAGGCTATAGAACTGGACCCAGGATTGGCAGCGGCTTACTACGGTAGGGGGAATCAATATAACAACCTCAAACAACACGCCCGAGCCATTCAAGACTTTGATAAGGCAATAGAATTGGATCCAGGTTATGCGTGGGCTTACAATAATCGGGGGCATTCATATTTCAAACTCAAACAATACAACAGAGCCATTCAGGACTATAATAAGGCTATAAACCTGGATCCAGGTTCAGCGCTTACTTATAATAATCGGGGGATTGCGTATATGAAAATAAATAGAGTTTCCCGAGGATGTGCTGACTTGAAAAAAGCCTGTGAGTTCGGAATATGTAAGAGTCTGAAACGGGTCAACAAGAAAGGGAAATGTTTATAGCTCTCACCTAGGGTGCGTGCCTATTACCGATAATTTAATAATGGAACTGTACCTGGCAGCTGTAGAAACTCGAAACAGAGGCGAGAAAAGATACCCGTCCACATTTTTCCGACCCGGCTGAATGATGAAGGGATGAAACGGCTGCGGGATAAATACTCGGCCACGCCGGAACTGCTTTTATTCTGGGAAACCCTCAAACCGGCTTACGACTTCTTTGAAAAAACCTGCAGGATCCAGGTTATCCAGGTGGAGGGAAATGGCGCCTTCACGGTACGGAGTTCAAAGAGCATCTCAAAAAACCTGAAGGAATGACTTTTGGCTCTATACTCTGACCTGATTCTTGGTGAGCCAGTTATAAAGCGTAGGAGGCTGCACACCATATTTACGGGACACAAAGACCTTTGTGCTGCCATTTCGCAGAAGAGCAATTATTTCCTCACGAAATGGGTCAAGTTTTGAACGACCGGGACCGGGAGGACGGCCCAATTTGACACCAGCGGCTTTTCTTGCTGCCAAAGCGGCTTTTGTTCTCTTGCTGATCAGATCACGCTCTATTTCCGCTGCAATAGCAAATGCCATCGCCAGTATACTTGACTGAATACCACCATTAAGTTCCCAGCCATTCTTCACATCAAAGATGTCAATCTCTTTTTCTTTCGCTATCGCCAAAATCTCCATGATTTCCAGCAACGAGCGACCGAGCCTCGACAGTTCTGGAATTATTAGTTTATCACTCTTCCCGAGCCTATCGATCACCTCTTTAATTTTCCTATCACGCCATTTGGTTTTGTAACCGGAAACCTTTTCTTCCATGAATTCTACTTGACCAAAACCTTTGGCATTAGCGAGAAGCAGCACACCCGCCTTGTCCTTTTCAAGATCTTGATCTGAAGTGGAAACACGTAAATAGCCAATCGTCTGAAATTCTTTAGCCATGATGAGCTCCTTTCTCGATGAAATTAGAAGAATACCTGAGAAACACACTTATACTTTATATAATTAATATACGTTTGTCAATCGTTTTTATCTCCATATTTGCTTATAGCTTAACGAACGTTTTCATCTTATTAAATCTTGAGGCATTGGCTATGAGTGGTTTTCAGGGTTTCACTCTCTCAATTAGGATTTAATTATTTATCTGGCCTTTGGGGTCTCGTTTATCTGGTTAAAGAATTGGATCAGCGAAGCGGTTCTTCTGGAAACCTTCACACTGAGAGTTTATTTTTTTGGCATAGTCTGGTAAGGGTCTGACGATGGACAACGATTCTGAAGCATTTTGGCCTAATCAAAGGCGATATATACAACAGGTCATGTTACATAAATGGAAAAATGACATCTTTTGTAGCCCTCTTAAAAATAGGCGGAAAATAAAAAAGAATATTTAGATTACAAAATAGAATATAAATAATCGCAAGTAGATTTCTTATGGCTAAAAATAGGAAAGGGGATGTCCCATGTCAATCCTAGCCCAATGCCCGATATGTAAAAGGAAGCAGTCCATCAAAAACAAAAAATGTAAATGCAGCGAGAACCTAGAAAAAGCCAAGCGATCAAAAAAAGTGAAATACTGGGTGAACTACCGTTTGCCAGATGGTACGCAGAGACGGGAACCCGTTAAAGGTGAAGGGTTGACCCCGTACAGTATAGAAGATGCTCGGAAGTATGACGCAAAGCGTAAAATCCAGAAAGCTGAGAATCGAATCCTGGATATAAAACAGGACTCCACCTTGACGTTTAATGAGTTGACGGAATGGTATTTGGGCCTTGAGAAGGTGAAATCCAAAGCCTACTTCCCTACTATAAAATACAATTTGGCAAGCTTCAATGCGGTATTTGGTCAACACATTTTGTTGACCATCAAACCAGCTGACCTTGAAAATTATCAAGAAATGAGAAAAAAAGATGGTTATTCCGACTCATACGTTGACCAACAAATTGGCGCAGCAAGGACAATGGTCAACAAAGCGTTTGATAACGATATGCTTGGGGGGGATGCTCTAAGGGTATTCAAGAAGGTAGGGAAGCTCCTGAAACGAAATTCCAATGCCAGAGATAAAATAATCACTCACAAAGAGTTCCTAAGCATATCTGAGAATCTGCCAAGACACACAAAAGCGATTTTTCAAACGGGTTATTATGCAGGCATGAGGAAAGGCGAAATCCTGAATCTCACTTGGGATAAGGTTAACATGAAAAACCGCTTCATATATCTGGAAGCAGAAGATACGAAAGATAAAGAGAAAAGATCCATCCCGATATGTGATGAGCTTCATGAAATTCTGACCTGCATACCCCCGAATGTTCATAATAAGCATGTCTTTACCTACAAAGGTTTCCCTATTAAAGATATCAGAACCGCCCTAAAAAAGGCATGTGAAAAGGCAGGAGTTCCCTATGGCCGCTCTGTGAAGGGTGGATTCACTTTCCACGATCTCAGACATACTTTCAACACGTTTTTGAGAAAAAAAGGTGAACCTGAAAGCGTCATTATGGCAATCACAGGCCATTCAACCCGGGAAATGTTTGACCGGTACAATACTGTTGATGACGAAGATAAGAAAAAAGCCGTTGACCAGCTAGGGGGGTTTCTCGCATTTGTTGACCAAGACGTTGACCAAAGCGAAAAAAACGGAGAGGAAGGGTGAGGACGTCGAGAAAACAAAAGGGTTGTAACCCGTTAAGATTACAACCCTTTGTTAGCTGGTGCCGAAGGCGAGACTCGAACTCGCACAGGCGTACGCCCACTAGACCCTGAA